>NZ_JAJSZC010000024.1:0-54428 GCF_036815105.1 Streptomyces sp. IBSBF 3136 | reverse complement strand
CGTCCCGCCCCAGCCTCCCGAAAGGAAGCGCCCCCATGTCCGTCGTCACCCGCTCCGCCGCTCCCGCCGCCTCGCCCCAGATACGTCAAGTGACCGTCCTGCGCGACATCTTCGACCCCGTCGGCCTGGACGCCCTGCCCTGGGAGCGCTGGGAGGAACCCGGTCGCGTCGGCGTCGACCTGCACCGCCTCTACGTGACCGACGGCACCGAAGCGGGCGCGGCGATGATCACCCGGATGGCTCCCGGCGCCCACGGCGACCTGCACGAACACCTCGGCCACGAGCTGATTCTCGTCCTGGAGGGGGAGCTCCTCAACGACAACGGCGACCGCTACCGTCCCGGTGACCTCGTCATCGAGCGGCCCGGAAGCGTCCACCGGGTCAGCACGGAGACCGGCTGCACCGTGCTCGGAGTCCGGCACGCGCCGACCCGCCTCGTGAGCTGACCGCCCGCCCGTCGCCCCCGCGGCCCGCGGCCCGCGCGAACCCCGGCTACGCGGCAAGGGGAAGCCTCCTCCAGTCGCTGCGCAGCGCCAGGGACCGAGCCGCGTGCACGAAGGCCCCCACCACCGGAGAGTCCTCGGCCCCCGGACGGGTGCCGATGCCCAGATGGCGCACGACCGCCGGGGACAGCGGCACCAGCCGCACCTCCGGCAGCGCCGGCGGCAGGGCCAGCCACGGAATGACCGTCGTGCCGAGCCCGGCGGCGACCATCGCGAGCAGCGCGTTGGTGTCCCGCACGTGATGGCTGACCTCGGGCTCCAGGCCGGCCGTACGGAACGCGGCGCGCACCATCGTCTCGACCCCCCCGACCGGCATCAGGAACGGCTCCCCGGCCAGCTCGGCGATCCGCAGCTCCGGCCGGGGGGCCAGCGGATGGTGCGCCGGCAGCACCGCGAACATCTCGTCCTGCAGCAGCGGCGCCGTGACCAGGCCACGCTTGGGCAGCGACACGATGCCCAGATCGATGCCACGAGCGCGCAGCCACTGGGCGATCTGCGCGTCACCAGCCTCGCGCAACTCGATCCGCAGCCGCGGATAGCGCATGTGCAACTCCGACATCAGCGCCGGAAGCAGCCGTGCCGCAAAGCTCTGACTGGTGCCGATGCGCAAGGTGCCCTCGGGTTCGGTGTCCGTGCCGCGCACCGCCCGCTGCACCCGGTCCGCCTGCGCCACCACGCCCCGCGCGGGCTCCAGTGCGCGGCGCCCGGCGTCGGTGAGCTCCACACCGGAGCGGTCCCGCACCATCAGCGTCACCCCCAACTCGGCCTCCAGACCGGCGATGGCGTGACTGATGGCGGACTGGCTGACGCCCAGCGCCCGGGCGGCGTTGGTGAAACTGCCGGTGTCGGCGATCGCGACGAACGCCGCGCACTGGTTGAGCTTCACGGCGCCACCGTCACCGCAGGGCGCGTCACCGGCAGCGCGGGCCGGCGCCCGGCCTCGTAGAGGGCGATGTCCGCCTCGTACCGCAGAGTGTCGGCGATGCCGTCGAGGCCGCCCAGCAGCCTGCGTCGCACCTCCGGGTCGATGTCGAAGGCCTGGACGAGACCGGCGCACCGCACCTCCCGGCGCTCCAGGTCGACCGTGACCCCGACCCGCGGATCACCCTCCGTCAGCTCCCAGAGCCGTTCCACCGCCTCCGTCGGCACCACGACCGTGAGCAGGCCGTTCATCAGCGCGTTGCCGCGGAAGATGTCACCGAAGCGGGGTGCGACGACGGCCCGGAAGCCGAAGTCCTGCAAGGCCCAGACCGCGTACTCGCGCGACGAACCCGTCCCGAAGTCCTGGCCGGCCACCAGAACGCTGGCGCCCGCCCGCTCGGGCCGGTCCAGGACGAAGCCGGGCTCGGCCCGCCAGTCGGCGAACAACGCGTCCGCGTGCCCGGTGCGGCGGGTACTCGCGCAGAACCGGACGGGGATGATCTGGTCGGTGTCGACGTCGGTGCGGCGCAGCGGGACGGCCGTACCGACGTGCACGGTGAACTTCTCCATGGCGGGCCTTTCGTCTTACAGGTCGGCGGGGGAGGACAGGGTCCCGGTGACCGCGGTGGCCGCGGCCACCGCCGGCGACACGATGTGGGTGCGCGACCCGCGACCCTGCCGGCCCTCGAAGTTGCGGTTGTTGGTGGAGGCGGCGCGCTGCCCCGGCAGCAGCCGGTCCTCGTTGAGAGCCGCGCACATCGAACAGCCCGCGCCCGCCCGGAAGTCCGCGCCCGCCTCCGCGAACACCCGGTCCAGACCCTCGTCGACGGCCTGCCGACGCACCCGCGCCGATCCGGGCACGATCATCATGTGCAGGCCGTCCGCCACCTTCCGGCCCCGCAGGACGTCCGCGGCGGCCCGCAGGTCCTCGATACGGCTGTTGGTGCACGACCCGAGGAAGACGGTGTCCACGGCGACATCCCGCAGCGCCGTCCCCGGCTTGAGATCCATGTAGGCCAGCGCCCGTTCCGCCGCGGCCCGCTGCGCGCCCGGCGCGAAGTCGGCGGGCGCGGGCACCCGTCCGTCCAGCGGGACGCTCTGCGCGGGATTGGTGCCCCACGACACGTACGGACTCAGGGTGCGCGCGTCCAGGGTGACGGCCTTGTCGAAACGGGCGTCCGCGTCACCGGCCAGCCCGCGCCAGTGGGCGACCTCGCGCTCCCAGTCGGCGCCGCGCGGCATTCCGGGGCAGCGGGCGAGGTAGGCGAAGGTCGTCTCGTCCGGGGCGACCATCCCGGCACGGGATCCGGCCTCCACCGACATGTTGCACAGTGTCATCCGCGCCTCCATGGAGAGCGCCCGCACACCCTCACCGCGGTACTCGATGACGTGTCCCTGGCCGCCCGCCGTGCCCACCTCGGCGATCAGCGCGAGCACCAGGTCCTTGGCGCTCACCCCGGCCGGAAGGACGCCGTCGACGGTCACGGACATCTGCTTGAGCGGCCGCATGGGCAGCGTCTGGGTGGCCAGCACGTGCTCCACCTGACTGGACCCGATGCCGAACGCCAGCGCGCCGAAGGCGCCGAGCGTGGTGGTGTGCGAGTCGCAGCACACGATCGTCATCCCCGGCCGCACCAGACCGAGTTCGGGCGCGATGACATGCACGATGCCCTGGTCCGGGTCCCCGAAGCGGTGCAGCGGGATGCCGAACTCGGCGCAGTTGGAGCGCATCAGCTCCGCCTGCCGGCGGCCCTCGCGGTCCTTGATGACCCGGTCCAGGGCCAGCGTCGGTGTGTTGTGGTCCTCGGTGCCCACCGTCAGGTCCGGGCGGCGGACCGTACGACCCGCCGCGCGCAGTCGGTCGAACGCCTGGGGCGTGTTCACCTCGTGCAGCAGTTGCAGATCGATGTACATCAGATCGTCGCCGCCACCGGAGCGCCGCACGACGTGGGCGTCCCACGTCTTCTGCGCCAGTGTCCTGCCCATGGTCTCCCTCACGTCGCTGCGGGTTGCTGCCGACACGTCGATCATCGGACGCGTGGACGCCGCAGGCACGGGCCGGCGAGTGGCCGTGTGGGGCCTGACCGGTCCCGGCCAGCCGGTGGCCGGGGCGGCCGGGGCAGGGCACGCGAAAGCCCCGTGGCGCGCCGAGGGTCGCTCGGCGTGACACGGGGCTCTCCGGGGCCCGGCGCGTCACCGGGTCATCCGTGCGGTGACGCGGGACGGCCAGGGCCGGGACGGCCGGTCAGTAGTGGACCCGGCGGTTGCCCTCGGTGACCCGGTAGCGCACGTTCCACAGGCTGCGGCGCACATACGTGCGCTGCAGCCAGCGGTCCCTGCCGTCGTAGCGGGCCGTGAACGTGGACCGTGCGTGCACTCCCTTGCGGTTGTTGATCAGCAGGGCCTGCCCGGGACGCAGTCGCACGTGGTGCGCGACCTCGCCGCACACCGTCTGCAGGGTGTCCATCGCCGCGCGGGCGCCGCTGGTGAGCGGGTGCACCCCGTTGGCGGAGATCGCGATCTCGGGGTAGTCGAAGTGACCGTTGATCAGCGGCACGGGCTCGGACAGCACGTCCTGACCGCCGGCGACGTCACGGACATAGCTGCCCGGGGCGTTGAGCCGGAACAGCGGACTGCGCAGTGTCTCGAGGACCTCCGGGGCGAGTGCGGCCGACACGTCACGGGCGTCGGCGTAGTAGGTGCCGGCGACGCCCTCGTGGTCGGCACGCAGGCAGGACAGCACCAGGAAGTCGGGGTTGGCGACGTCGTAGCGGCCGATCACGTCGTGCATGATGTCGCTGTGGAAGTTGAGGAAGACCTCCGAACCCTGGTTCGTCTGGGTCCGTGAGCCCCCCGCGACGGGGATGACGTCGTGGATCAGCTGTCCCGCCTTCTCCGTCAGCACCCCCATCGGCTCGCCGAGCAGACCGCTCAGCCCGAGCAGCACCCCTTCGGCGACGAACGACCGCTTCTCGGTGCTGGGGCCGCCGTCGGACGGCGTGTCCGGCATCACCGGATCCACTGGAAGGTTGCTGACGAGGCTGACCCCCGGCGTGTCGTTGTGTCGGCCGAAGTCCAGGACCTGTTGCAGCAGTTCGGTCGGCAGCGTGGCGAAGATCTGCAGGAGGCCGGCGGACGAGCGGTCGATGTCGATGTTCGGATCCGGCAGGCCGCGCAACTGTTCGCCGAGTGCGTCCCGCACCGCGTCGGGCAGGACGATCTCCCTGAAGGTCGGCGTGGTGGCGCCGGCCGTGGCGAGCACACCGTGGTCGGTGGTGGCGGTCATGGTGTTCACACTCCTTGCAACTCGAGCAGTGGCGCGTTCGGATCGGACCCAGCGCCGGGACGGTTCACGTGGTCGTGCAGGCGCTGCGTCAGATGCAGCGCGTCCTCCTCATCGGCCGCCAGCTGGGTCACCACCTGGCTGCCGCGCACCGCGGTCACCGGCACCCCCGCGTACTCGCCGGGCACCAGACCGTTGCGCCGCTGGAACTCCGGAAGGTCCACGAACCCCCCGGTGACCGCGACCAGCGGTCCCGCGGTCAGCCGCACGACATCGATGTTGGCGCCGTGGAAGGCTGTGTACGCGCGGTCGGCGAGTTCCTCCGTCGCGTAACGCAGAGCCACCGAACGCTGGTTGAGCACCACCGCGGCCACCGAGGAGCCGGCGCTGCCGATGACGGAACCGGCGGGGAACGGCGGCCTGTTGTAGCGGCAGACGATCTCGATCCGGTTGCGCTGCGCCAACCGCACCGCCCGGCGGTGCAGCACCTTCGCGCCGTACAGCGACATCAGCGCCGCCGTGTTGTACGAGACCTCGTTCAGCAGCCGGGCCCCGGTGATCAGGTGCGGGTCGGAGCTGTAGATGCCGTCGACGTCGGAGTGGATCTCGCAGCGAGACGATCCGACGGCCGCCGCGACGGCCACCGCCGACAGATCCGAACTGTTCTTGCCCAGCCAGGTCGGCCGGCCCTCCTTGTCGGCGGCCTGGCCGCCCGGGACCACGACCACGTCGTGGTCCCGCACGGCCGAGCGCAACGGCTCGGGATCGGTGTGCTCCAGGCGGGCCCACATGAACGAGGAGTCCGTGGTGAGCCCCAACTGGTGCCCCGCCAGCACCGTTGAGCTACGCCCCTCCCGGTGCAGGGCGGTCGCCAGCAGCTGCGCGCCCACCGTGTCGGCCAGGGTCAGCAGACCCGCGACGGTCTCGTCCTCGGGATGCGGGTTCACCTTGCTCAGACGGTCCCGGAACTGCTCCGTCTCACCGGGCTGGCCGCTCACCACGACCACCAGGCGGGTGTTCTCCTCTTCGACCCGCCGGGACAGCGCCTCGGCCAGCTGCCCGTACGCCGCCAGGGTCCGGAAACTCGAACCGCCGAACTTCACCACCGCCGGCGGGCGCTGGGACGGGTCCAGCGGCGGTCGCGTCACAGCGTCCCCCGGGCTATGAGCTCCTCGGCGATCTGGATCGCGTTCAGCGCCGCGCCGATGGTGAGGTTGTCCGCGACCAGCCACAGCCAGAAGGCGCGCGGGTTGTTGGGGTTCACCCGGACCCGGCCGACGTGCACCCGGTAGGGATCGTCGATCGTGGCGGGAGTGGGGAACTCGTGCCGCGACCGGCGGTCGTGCAGGGTCACCTCGGGCAGCGCGGCGAGCAACTCCACCAGCTCTTCCCGGTCGACGACACCCTGCGTCTCGATCCACACGGCCTCCGAATGGCCGTTGACGACCGGCACCCGCACACACGTGGTGGTCACGTCCAAATGAGGCATGCCGAGGATCTTGCGGGACTCCTGGAGCATCTTCTGCTCCTCCAGCGTGAAGCCGGAGTCCAGGAAACGGTCGATCTTCGGGATGACGTTGAAGGCGAGCGACGGCGAGAACTCCTTGCTGGGGTAGACCTCCTCGGGGTGTTCCAGCGTCGCCCGGCTTGCGTCCATCAGTTCCTCGACACCGGGATGCCCCAGCCCGGAGGCCGCCTGGTAGGTGCTGACCACAGCCTGGCGGACGCCGTACCGCCGCTCGATGCCGTGCAGCAGCCGCACCAGCGGAATGGTCGAGCAGTTCGGGTTGGCGATCACACCCGACCTGGGACGGGCGTCCAGTTCGAAAGCGTTGACCTGCGGCACCACCAGCGGCGTGTCCGGGTCCATGCGGAAGGCGATCGTGTTGTCGATGACGACGGCACCGGCCGCGGTGGCCTTGGGCACCCACTGCTCACTGGCTTCGGTGCCGGCGGAGAAGAACGCCAGGTCCACACCGGCGAAGTCGAACTCCTCCACCGCCTGCACCGGATAGGACACGCCGTCCACGCTCAGCTCCGTGCCGGCCGAACGCGCCGACGCCACCAGCTGGATGTCGCGGTAGCGCAGACCCCGCTGTTCGATCAGCTCGATCAGCGTGTTGCCGACGGCGCCGGTAGCGCCGACGATCGCGATCCGCGGGGCCGCGGGGTCGGTCACGAGGGTCATCGGGTTCCTCCGGTCTTGATCTCGGTCTTGGACGCGGCCACCGCACCGGCGACCGGTGCGGGCTCCTCGGCGGAGACGACGGACGTCCGGCGCCCGCCGAAGGACCAGCCGAGGTTGATGCCCAGGCTCGCCGCCACGATCAGCGGAATGCCCAGGGCCTGCAGCAGGCTCACACGGTGCCCGTACACGGCCCAGTCCATGAGCATGGCGACGGCCGGATAGACGAATGCCAGGACGGCGATCTTCGGGGTCGGCAGCTTCTGGTACGCGGAGTACATGAGGACGTACATCACGCAGGTGTGGATCACGCCGAGGCCCACGAGCCAGCCCCAGTCACCGCCCAGCCCCTTCATCTCACCCAACCGGGTGAACGGCAGCAGCAGGAAGATGCCCAGCACCAGCTGCACCAGCGCGACCAGATGCGGCCGTACCCCGGTGACCCGCTTGGTGATGACCGTCGAGATCCCGTAGAACACCGCCGCCAGCAGCGCGTACCCCAGGCCTGTCAGATAGGTGCTGTCCCCGCTGCCGGTCAGATCGGCCGCGGAAATTCCCGCCACCAGGACCAAACCGACGAACGCGACACCCAGCCAGCCGAACTTCGCGGCCGTGAGCTTGTCGCGGAAGAGCACGGCACCCAGCAGCATCACGTAGAACGGCTGTGTGTGGTAGACGACGGTGGCCACGGAGATCGACGTGTCCTCGTAGGACTGGAAGAGGAACGCCCAGTTGAAGACGATGAAGACGCCGCCCAGTGCGGCGAGTCCGAGCTTCTTCGGGGTGAAGCCGTGGTTCTTGAAGAAGCCGCGCGCCAGGCAGTAGAGGCCGAGTGTGGCGGTGCCGAACAGGCAGCGGAAGAAGACCACGTTGAAGGGCGACGCGCCGGACTCGATGACGAAGACGCCGAGGGTGCCGGAGAGCACCATGGCTAGGGTCAGCTCGATCGCTCCCTTCGTCTCGGTGCTCGCCGGCCGGGTGCCAATGCTCATGGTGAGATGCCTTTCCAAGGGGGGAGGGGTAGGGGTCAGTGGAGGGGGACGGCGTACTGCAGGCCACCTCGCATGAACAGGTCGTTGAGTCCTCGCGGCACGGCCAGCCCCGTGGCCGGTCCGAGGTTGCGGTCGTACACCTCCGCGTAGGTGCCGACGGCGGCCAGGACACGGGCCGCCCAGTCGTGGTCGAGGCCGACGGCGGGCCCGTGGGCGCCGGCCGTCTCGGCGGCCTGCGCCAGCGCCTTGTCCCGCTCGCCCATCTCGACGACGTGCTGTTCGGCGGAGACCAGCAGTTGAAGCACCCACCGGCACAGCCGGAACCACGACGGATCACCGTCGCGCACGGCGGCCGCCATCGGCTCGCGGGAGATCGCCTCGTCCAGGATCCGGTGCGCCGCCGGATCGTCGAGCCCGGCCCTCTCCCCGGCCAGGGCGACCCGGTCCAGGACGTAGGCGGCGCACTCACCCGCCGCGTACGCCGCGAGCGTCTCGGCCGGCGTCGCGTGGGCGACCGGCTCGACGGCCAGGCCCCGGCCGCCGAACCAGGCAGCCAGGTTGGCCGCGCTGGTCGTGCCCGCCTGCACGGCCACCCGCCGCCCGGCCAGCTGTTCGGGCCGGGTCACGCCGCTTTCGGCGGGCACGAGGAAACCCTCACCGTCATAGCAGGTGACGCCGGTGAACAGCACCGGCAGGGACGCCTCGCGGCCCAGGGTCCAGCTCACGTTGGCGACGGTCAGTTCCGCCTCGCCGCCGGCGAGCCGCGTCAACCGGTCCGCGGGATCGGACGGCACCCACTCGACCGCCTCGCCGTCACCCACGGCGGCGGCGGCCACGGCCCGGGCGACATCGGTGTCCAGCCCGCGCCAGCGGCCGTCGTCACCGCACAGCGACAGCCCACGAATACCGCGGCTCACCACGGCACGCAGGGCGCCGCGCTCCCGTACCGCATCGAGAGTGGGAGTGATGGTCACAGGACGCTCCTCGGTCGAGAACAGGCACTGCGGACGAGACTGTCGAGGGCAGGGATGCGCGGACGGCGGACACGGTGCAGGGCCGGAGAGGGCAGCCCGGTGCGGGAAGCGTCATCGGTGCGGGGCGTCACCGCAGACTCCTTCGCCTCTCGGGCGCCGCGTACTGCAGCCCGCGCAGATGCCCCTGCGTCAGCTGCTCCCGGTCGAAACGCCGCTCGTTGAAGCCGAGCATCGTCAGCAGCCCCTTCGCGCTGACCGGCCGTCTCGAGGCGCCGCGTACCACGCGCAGCGGCATCCGCCCCGGCTCCGCCCACTGCAGCATGCCCGCCGGATCGACGTAGGCCCGGGACCTGTTGGCGTTGTCCTGATGCAGGCAGTACGGCACATCCAGATGACCTCGGCCAAAGGCCCGCACCAACGCCTCGCCGACCGTCGGCGCCATCTCCAGCGTGCTGTCCACCAGCAGCCGCGCCTCCTCGTAGATCCCCGAGTCGGTCGCCACGACCTCCGGCGGACGCTCCGCCTCGTCCCGAGCGATGGACGCCGCGAACTCCAGCGCGTCGACGTTCTCGGTGATCGTCGGGATGCGGTGCGCCTCCGCCGGCGTCTTCACGATCAGCCGCTCGCTGCCGGTGCGCACGGCAAGCCGCACACTCTCCTCGAGAATCCGGTACGAACCCACCGACGTACGGGGGAAGACCCCCATGAAGGTGTAGAGCACGACATGCCAGTCGGCCTGCGCCAGCCGTTCGCCGGCCAGCCGCCGCAGCGCGGCGATCGCCTCCATGTCCTGCCCCGGATGGGTCTGCTGCGCATAACTCAAGGAGATGTCGCTCAGTCCGTGCTCCCGGAAGAACAACGCCTCCAGCACACTGAGAGCCACCAGCAGACCGGGCGGGCACAACTGCCCCAGCATGCAACCGCCGAAGCTCTCCAGATGCATCGGATCGGGCTGCTCCGCGATCAGCTCGCAGCACTGTGCCCAGGCCTTGACCGCCTCACTGATCGGCGCCCGGCTGTAAGGCAGGCAGTACGACACCGGCCCGCCCTCGGTGGCGTCCACGCCGGCCTCGACCATCGCCCGGAACAGCGGGTACGGCAATGCCGAACCATGGCGCACCTGCACCGGGAAGTCCGGCCCCGACACCGAACCCAGCAGCTGCCGGGTGGCGTCAGGACCATGGGCGACCAACGGGAACCCGTTCAGCTCGGCTCCCGTACGCAGGGCCTGACGGGCGGAGTCGTGGTCGTTGACACGCGTGTAGCTGTCCAGGGTGATCGTGCCGATCGCCGTGGCTTCGGCGCCTCTCACGCCCAGCAACCCTTCACGCATGGTGGCCAGATCCGCGAACCCCATCCGAGGCTGCACCACCAGCCGGCCCCGGGCATGCGCCCGTCGGACGTGACGCGAGAAACGTCCCTTGGGAGCGATCTGGGGCGCGTACCGCTCGGGAATCCTGGCGGGACTGTTCATGCGGCTGCCCTCGCCGACTCCAGCGCGGGGCGCTCGCCACTGTCGAGCGAGCCCAGGAACTCCTGGAAGGCCTCGATCCCGCCGTCTGCCTCGAACACCGCGTCGAACCCGCTGAGCGCCAGCTCCTCGGCGAACACGATGTTCTCCGCTCCCCGCACGCCGAGCTTCCCGCCGATCACAACATGCAGGTCCATCAGATCCGGCTCACTGCGGATACGGCGGATGAGCCGGAGGCCGTCGAGATGGCCGTGTCCGTTGACCGTGCTGATGATGAGCGCATCCGGCCGCGACCTTCGGCACTCTTCGATGATGAGGTCGTCGGGCACACAAGCGCCGAGATTGGTGACCTGGGCGCCCTGCTCCTCCAGCATCAGCTGGAGGAAAACCAGATTCCACATGTGGGCGTCGGACGACACGCTCGACACGACAAACCGCTTAGTCGGGAGCATGACCTGTGACATAGGAGCCTCTCCTTGCCGATTACTGGGACTGCAAAACATTCTTCGTGCCGTCCGACCTGGAAGTCCACACATCCCATTCGGCTTTGCAGATGGCCTTTATCGAATCCATCGATCGATAAAGCCAATACATTCATGTGCAGCATGCAGGCCGCTCATGGAATCCCGACAGTTCGCCGTTTTGCGGATGCCGTTCAGGACTCCTGGTACTCCCGGCTCAGGCAGTCGATGACCTGCTCCACGAACACGCGCCGCTCCCGCGACAGCTGCGCCCCCTTGCGCCAGGCCAGCTGCGTGAACAGCTCGAAGGGCGGCTCCCACGCCAGCGGCACCAGCGTCCCGGCCGACAGCTCCTGGCCGACCGCCATCCACGGCAGCAGACTGATCCCGAGGCCGGCGCCGACACCACGCTTGATGGCCTCGATGTTGCCGAACTCCAGAAAAGGCACCGGCTCCCCCGTGCCCTCGTTGAGCTCCGCCTCCAGCAACTCCCGGTAGGCGCACCCCGCCTCCGGGGCCAGCACCGTCTCCTGCCGCAGATCGTCGGTCTCCACCTTCGACGCCCCGGCGAGCCGATGCCCCGGCGATGCCACCACGACGAGCCGCTCCACGCCGAGAACCTCGCTGTGCACCCCGGAGTGCTGCGTCTCGGCCTCCATCAGGAAGCCGGCGTCGAACAGCCCCTGACGCAGAGAGTGCAGCGTCTCCGCGCACAGACTCGGTCGCAGCGCGATCTGCAGCCGGGGGTAGCGGTGGTGGAAGAACTCCAGCACCGGCGGCATCCGGTAGGAGGTGATGCTCTCCATCGTGCCGATGGTCAGCACACCCTCGGGCTGCGCGTCCGGAGACGCAGCGCCTCGCGCCTCGTCCGCCAGGGCCAGCATCTGCCCGGCGTAGGGCAGCAGCCGCGTCCCCGCCGGGGTCAGCTTCACCTTGCCCCCGAACCGCTCGAACAGCTCGCCCCCCAGGGACACTTCAAGACTCTGGATCTGCGCGGTCACCGAGGACTGCGCGTAGTTCAGTTCGGCCGCGGCTCGGGTGAAGCTCCCCAGCGCGGCCACACGGTGAAATGTTCGGAGTTGCCGGATGTCCATTTTGGTCTCTCCCGGAGGGGCTCGACGGAGGCGACCCGCAGTGGTCGACACCTCGAGCCTGCCGACCGCCCCCCTCCCGTGGAAGGACCTTCACCTGGCACACAGTGCCCACGACACCAATGTGCCGGACCCTCACGACCGGGTTGTGGGGCCGCTGCCGCGCCCCTGCCAACCCCGTTTCCCATTCAAGACGAATACCCGCGCTATCGGCGAGGTGAGCTCGTTCAGACCATCATTCGGCAAACTCGTCACTCATTTCGCGCGCATCCGAATCAGGTGATACCTCGTTGGTCATATCGGGTGTCGCCGGTGCCGCCGGCCGTCGATGGCTGTTAAGTAGTGGCACTCCCTTTCCATGGTGCTCTGGGATTTCTTGGCGTTGCCCTAAAGGGCGAGGACGGCTGTGGCGATCGATGTAATTCGATTGCGGTTGTCGGCCCCGCGATGGGGGCCCGCCCGGCTCACCAGGACACGACCGGGCGCGACGCGGTGCTGGGGCGCGCCGGCTGGAACGTCGCTCGCGACAAACTCACGGAGGGTCGGCTGTGCACGCCGTCGCCGGCGAGGACCGCCACATGGCCATCGACCTGGCGCTGCGCTACCTGGGGCTCGGCCGGGCCGGCCTCGTGACGGCGGGACGCTCAACCGAGTCAGCACGCCACCGGCCACGTACTGGTTCCGTGCTGACTTCGTCGGTCGGCATCATGGAAGACCGCAGGTCCTGGGTGTATTGACCCGCAGCGTCGTTGGCTTGTTCGTGGTGCGTCGTCATGAGCTGACTGATGAGTCGTGGGCGGTGATCCCGGCACCGGGCGGCCCTCCGGCGGACCCGCCACGATCGCGGCGAAGACGCCCGCACCGGTGAAGATACTCAGTCCGGCCACGACCACCCCTCATACCGACTGGTCGGTACCCTTCACTCGCAGGGGCGGGTGGTCCGGACCGCAGGGCCCGAGACCCGTGGTTGAACCTGACGCCGAATTCAACTATAACCAGTCGGGAGGCCGACTCCCGTCGCTCCTGCGGTCCCGGCTCATGTCCTCGTCGACGCAGGAGACGGTCGATGACCGCGCACAGAGGCGCCAGTCGGCGTTCGGCCCCGCCATCGACGCCGAGCCCGGCTCACGGAGCTCGGAGTTGCGGCCCCGAAGCTCCGGGTTGCACCGGACCCACAGGAAGCAGTGAGACGACATGCGAGAAGCAGTCATCGTTTCGACGGCACGGACGCCGATCGGAAAGGCCTACCGAGGCGCGTTCAACGACACCCAGTCGCAGGAACTCGCCGCCCATGCGCTGTCGCACGCGGTGCGGCGCGCCGGGCTGGCAGGGGGCGAGGTCGAGGATGTGATCTTCGGCTGCGCCGCGCAGCAGGGGGCCTCCGGTTTCAACGTCGCACGGCAGGCCGCTCTTCGTGCCGGACTTCCGGACACCGTGTCGGGGATGACGATCGACCGGCAGTGCTCGTCGGGCCTCATGGCCATTGCGACGGCCGCCAAACAGATCGTCGCGGACGGCATGCAGGTGGCTGTCGGCGGCGGTGTCGAGTCGATCTCGCTGGTGCAGAACGAGCACATGAACACCCACCGCGCATCGGATCCCTGGCTGGTCGAGCACAAGCCGAGCGTCTACATGCCGATGTTGCAGACGGCGGAGATCGTCGCCGAACGCTACGGCGTGAGTCGGGAACGACAGGACGAGTTCGCGCTGCTGTCACAGCAGCGCACCGCGGCGGCGCAGGAGGCCGGCCGGTTCGACCAGGAGATCGTCGCGCTGAAAAGCGTCATGAAGGTGCGCGAGAAGCAGACCGGGGAGGTGCGGGACGAGGAGGTCACCCTCACCCGGGACGAGGGCAACCGCCCGTCGACCACGCTCGAAGGCCTGGCCGGCTTGGCGCCGGTGCTGCCCGACGGTCAGGTGACCACGCACTCCAGCGTGACGGCGGGCAACTCCTCGCAGCTGTCGGACGGGGCTTCGGCGTCGGTGTTGATGGAGTCGAAGGAGGCCGAGCGCCGCGGACTGCAACCGCTGGGCGTCTACCGGGGCATGACCGTTGCCGGTTGCGGGCCGGAAGAGATGGGCATCGGCCCGGTGTTCGCCATCCCGAAACTGCTGAAGCAGCACAACCTCACCCTCGACGACATCGGCCTGTGGGAACTCAACGAGGCGTTCGCTTCCCAGGCGCTGTACTGCCGCGACGAACTGCACATCGACCCGGAGCGGTTCAACGTCAACGGCGGCGGGATCTCGGTCGGCCATCCGTACGGAATGACCGGTGCCCGTCTGGTGGGGCATGCCCTCATCGAGGGCAAGCGCCGCGGTGTCCGCTATGTGGTGATCTCGATGTGCGTCGGCGGCGGAATGGGCGCAGCCGGACTGTTCGAGGTCGCCTGATGGGAGGGAAGCGCGCAGCGGTCCTGGTGGACTTCGGCGGGGTCATCACCTCCAGCGTGTTGCAGGCTTTCACCGACTTCGGCGCCTCACTCGGCGGAGACCCGCGCCTGCCGCTGGACCTCCTCGCCCGCGACCAGCCGACGCGCACCCTCCTGGCCGACCACGAGCGCGGCCGTATCGACGCCGAGGCCTTCGAGCGAGGATTCGCCGAACGGCTCCGCGCCCGCGGCGCCGACGTACCGGCCGAGGGGCTCACGGCACGGATGCTGGCGAGCATATCGATCGACCAGGACATGCTCACGCTGCTCGCTGATCTTCGGGCCGCGGGCCGTCCCCTCGGGCTGGTGTCGAATTCGTTCGGTACCGGAACCTACGACGGCGTCGACCTCGCCGCTGTCGCCGATGTGGTCGTGATCTCCTCCGAGGTCGGGATCCGCAAGCCGTCCCGGCGGATCTACGCGATCGCCTGTGAACGCCTCGGTATCGACCCCGAGGAGGCGGTCATGATCGACGATCTGCAGCAGAACCTCGACGGAGCGGCACGGCTCGGGATCGGGGGCGTACTGCACACGAGTGCCGCCGACACCCGCCGCCAACTCGCCGAACACTTCGGAATCACCACCTGACCGGTCGGCGCACCTACGGCCACGACGTCCGACGGCCGATGTCGAGGCCGGGCCGAGTCGACCGATCGGCGAAGCGGAGCCCCACACCGCCACCTGCTCACCTCCCCGGAAGGCCATCGACCGCACCGCTCTGACCCGCGACCCCGCGCTGGGCGACGTTGCCGCCCGCCGCCCCTGAACCTCGCACACCGGGACATCCACCGGCGCGGCCGGTATGCCCGTGCGTCGCAAGCGTTTGTGACTGTGGCGTCGGATTCAACTAGAGTTGCGCGGATGGACAGGACTGTGCCCGAGGAGATCGACAGCGAGACGGCACCGCCCGTGGCGCCCTTTTCGCAACTTCGCGAGCCGCCGACGACGCAGCGCGGAGCGCGGACGCGGGCCGCTTTGGTGAAGGCCGCGCGGAAAGTGTTCGAACGGGACGGCTACCTCGACACCCGCCTGACCGACATCACCAAAGAGGCCCGGTGCGCGGCGGGATCCTTCTACACCTACTTCGCCAACAAGGAAGAGGTCCTCGCCGCCGTCCTCCTGGAGGCGCAGGAGGACATGATGCACCCGGGCATGGGCCGGGTGGAGAGCACCGACGATCCCTATGCGGTACTCGAGGCGAGCAATCGCGCGTACCTCGCGGCGTACAGGCGCAACGCCAAGCTGATGGCCCTGCTTGAGCAGGTCGCCCAAGTGGAGCCCGAGTTCCGTGAGTTCCGAAGCCGGCGCGGGGACGCTTTCATCCGCCGCAACGCCCGCGGCATCGCCGACCTGCAGGCGCGGGGGGTCGCGGACCGTGAGGTCGATCCGATGATGGCCTCCCGTGCGCTGTCGGGCATGGTCAGCGTCATGGCGTACAACGCCTTCGTTGTCAGTGAAGAGCAGGAAGAAGGTACGCCGGTGGACTTCGAGGAACTTGTGTCCACGGTCACCCGGCTCTGGGCGAACGCCCTGCGGTTCCCCGGTCACTGCTGATCCGCCCGCCTTGTCGGACCCGGTAACGCCGGGTGATTCCACGGCCTTCGCCGCGTGCTGCCGCATACCCCTATATTGAACTTGACGCCAGATTCAAGTATGAAGAAGGCCAGTCGATCGTCAGGAGTTCCTATGTCCCTGTTCGAGATGTCGGACCGCGCCCAGAAGTACCGGGCTGATCTGCTGGAGTTCATGGATGCGCACGTCTACCCCGCCGAGGCGGACTATCACGAGCAGATGCTCGCGTCGGGCGACCCGCACTTCCACCCGCCGATCCTCGAGGACCTCAAGGCGGAGGCGCGCCGGCGCGGACTGTGGAACCTCTTCCACCCGCACCCCGAGTGGGGCCCGGGGCTGACGAACCTCGAGTACGCGCCGCTGGCGGAGATCATGGGGCGCAGCCACATCGCGTCCGAAGCGTGCAACTGCAACGCTCCCGACACCGGCAACATGGAGGTGCTCACCCTCTTCGGCAGCGACGAGCACAAGGAGAAGTACCTCAAGCCCCTGCTCGACGGGACCATGGCCTCGGCCTTCGCGATGACCGAGCCGCGTGTCGCCAGCTCCGACGCCACCAACATCGAGCTGCGGATGAAGCGCGACGGCGACGAGTACGTGCTCAACGGCCGCAAGTGGTTCGCGTCCAATGCCCTGCACCGCAACTGCAAGGTGCTCATCGTCATGGGGAAGACGGACCCCACCGCCGCTCCGCACCGGCAGCAGTCGATGATGGTCGTCCCGATCGACGCGCCCGGCATCACGGTGCTGCGCGGCCTGCCGGTGTTCGGCTACCAGGACCGTGAGGGGCACGCCGAAATCGACTTCCACGACGTGCGGGTGCCCGCCAAGGACCTCCTGAAGGGTGAGGGAGAGGGCTTCGCGATCAGCCAGGCCCGGCTCGGGCCCGGTCGTATCCACCACTGCATGCGGGCCATCGGCGCGGCCGAGCGGGCGCTGGAGCTGATGTGCCGGCGCGCGCAGTCACGGGTGACCTTCGGCAGTCCGGTCGCCGAACGGGCCAACATCCAGGACTGGATCGCGGAAGCGCGTATCGACATCGAGATGATCCGCCTGCTCACGCTCAAGGCCGCCTATCTGATGGACACCGTCGGGAACAAGGAGGCGCGCACCGAGATCGCGGCGATCAAGGTGGCGGCCCCGAACATCGCGCTCAAGATCATCGACCGGGCGATCCAGGTGCATGGAGCAGCGGGCGTTACCGACGACTTCCCGCTGGCCATGATGTACGCGTACCTGCGGACGCTGCGGATAGCCGACGGTCCCGACGAGGTTCACAAGCGGGCCATCGCCAAGAATGAACTGCGGCAGTACCGCGACGCCGCGACGGCGGCGGTGAACTGAGATGGCGGGACTCGATCTCACCGGTCGCACCGCTGTCGTCACGGGTGCCTCGCGCGGTATCGGGCTGGCGATCGCCCAGGCCCTCGCCGCCGCCGGCGCCGACGTCGTCCTCACCTCCCGCTCCCAGGAGGCGGCGGACGCCGCCGCGGCCCGGGTCGGCGGCACAGCGGTCGGCGTCGGTGCGCACGCGGTCGACGAAGACGCGGCCCGGCGCTGTGTGGATCTGGCGCTCGAGCGCTTCGGCAGCCTGGACATCCTCGTCAACAACGCGGGGACCAACCCGGCCTTCGGTCCGGTCATCGACCAGGACCACGGCCGGTTCGCCAAGACCTTCGACGTCAACCTGTGGGCTCCCGTGCTGTGGACGGGTCTGGCCACCCGGGCCTGGATGGGCGAGCACGGCGGCGCGGTCGTCAACACCGCGTCGGTCGGCGGCCTGGCCGGCGAGGCCAACATCGGGTTGTACAACGCGTCGAAGGCCGCACTGATCCATCTCACCAAGCAACTCGCCCTGGAACTCTCGCCGAAGATCCGGGTCAACGCGGTGGCACCGGGTGTGGTGCGCACCAAGCTGGCCGAGGCTCTGTGGAAGGAGAACGAGCAGGCCGTGTCCGCCTCGATGGCGCTCGGGCGCATAGGGGAGCCGGCCGACATCGCCTCGGCGGTCGCCTTCCTCGTCTCGGACGCCGCGAGTTGGATCACGGGCGAGACGATGGTGATCGACGGCGGCCAACTGCTCGGTGACGCGCTGCCGTTCAGGAAACAAGCCGGAGTCGGTCTCTAGCCCGGACGCGGCCTTCCACGACGCAGCGGGGACGCCGCCGGCCCGACACGGGCGGGTCGTGCGCCACTCGCGGTGGGCCGGGACTCTTCGGCGCGCACATCGCCTCCCCACAGCGGCCTTTCGGAGGAGCCCGGCGCACAGGGCCCTCCCCGGCGCACAGCGGCGCGTGCGCCGTCGAGGGCCCTCAGAAGGCGCCGACGGACCCAGAAGGTGAGGCGCTGCGTCGAGTCATGCGTCAGGCGGTTCAGCCCGGCGGTGCCGTCAGATGGATCAGGATGCCGCACACCTCGTCCACGATCTCCCGGGCCTCCGTCTCGTCCCCGCAGTCGCCCAGTTCGCGCGCCGCCCCTCCGATGACGGTGGTCAGGACGCTCACCCGGACCCGGCCGGCGCGTCGCCGTTCGTCCACCTCCAGCAGCCGGGCGTTGCGCCGTACCCATGCCCGGTCCCACTGGCGGCGCAGCGCCTCGAAGCTCGCGGGGCCGTCGTCGCGGGCGAGGAGCCTGCCGAGCTTCCGGTTGTCCCAGGCACCCTCCAGATAGGCCCTGGCTCCCGCCACGAAGAGGGCGACGGGGTCGTCCACGCCACGGCCGCGCTCGGCGGTCAGCGTGGCCGCGGTCCGGTGCTCCTGTTCCTCCCGGAACTCCTCCCACAGGGCGAGGTAAAGCCCTCGCTTTCCGCCGTAGTGCTGGAAGAGGGTGCCCGCCGGGGTCCCGGAGCGTGCCGCGATCTCGGTGAGGCCGGCGTCGGTGTAACCGCGCTCGGTGAACACGTCCAGCGCGGCGTCCAGCAGCGCGCCCCGGACCGTCCGGTCCTGCGCGGCGTGCTCCTCCGGCAGGCCGATGTGCCCCTGCCCCTCCGGCAGTTGACGCGCCCTCTTGGTCCCGGCGGACTCCACGATGCCGCTCACGAGCAATCCTCGCTTTCCCCGTCCCCGTCGCGGATGGCGAGGGCGACCAGTAGTTCCAGGAGGTCGGCGATCCGGCGCGGATTGCGGCCGGTGCGTTCCTCGATCCGGCGCAGCCGGTAGTGCGCCGTGTTGTGATGTATTCGCAGCCGGTCGGCGGCCAGCCGCAGGTTGAGGTCCGCCTCCGCGAAGGCCCGTATGGTGGCGGCCAGTGTGTCGCCGCGTCCGCGGTCCTCCGCCAGCATCGCCCGCACGCGGGGATCGACCAGCTGGCGGGCGAGGTCGTCGGCGCGCAGCGCCAGGTAGTCGAAGGGGGACAGCCGCGGCAGCGCCGCCACCCCGCCCCCGCTCGGCACCAGGTCCAGGGCGGCCCTTGCCTCCTCGTAGGCGCGCGGCAGTTCGGACGCGCCCTGGGCGACCGTGCTGATGCCCATGGAGAGCATGGTTCCCTCCCGCGCGAGCCGCCGCTGCACGGCCTCGAAGTGGGCGCATATGTCGTCCGCGTCCATGCCGGCCCGTAGCACGGGCACGGCCACCACCTCGCCGTGGCGCACCACGACCAGGGTTCTGCCGGCCCAGGGCCCGGCGACGCTGATCGACGCGCTGGTGGCATATCCGTTCGCGGCCCAGCCGTGGTCGCCCGCGTGCGTGTCGCCGACGCACACCGCCACGACCGCCATCATCGGTGAGCGCGGTCCGATGCCGTACGCCTGCGCGGCGGCGGACAGTGCACCGCGCGTCGGCGCCACACCGGCCAGGAGCTGATCCAGGAGATCCCTTCGCTCCCGGTCCGCGTCCGCCACCACGTGCTGCTGGTACTCGACGTACGCCTGCGCGGCATGCGTGCTGGCGTAGTCGACGTACCGCATCAGCGGGGTGACCAGGGACAGCGCGGCCTGCTGGGCCTCGTCGGACGTGCCCGCGCAGTCCAGCAGCGCGTCCCACATCACCTGACGGCCCACCCGGAACGCACTGATCCAGTCCTCCAGGGCGAACCCCGCGCGCGCTCGGCGCATGGCCGCCGCGCGGCTGAAGACGAGGTCTTCGGCGGCGATGTCGCGGTCGCCGGCAAGCGCCGCCAGCTGCATCCGGTAGTGCTCGAGCACCTGCTCCCGTACCTCGACGAAGAACGGGGCGTCCTGCAGCGCGTAGGACGGGATCTCCGCGCGCATCACGGCGACGGCGGTGTCCGCCACCTCCTCGACCCGGTCGTGGACGGCGTGCAGGATCCGCCACCGTTCCCGTTGGAGCGGTTCGGAGAGTCGGGGGGTGCCCAGGGCGGGACCGTGTGGCATGGGAGCGATCGTCGCCCTCCGCCTCGTGCTCCGTCAACAGGCTCCGCGGCCTCATTCCCGGCGGGCTGTGCGCGGCGCACAGTGCGGCGACCTGGAAGTTGGGTGCTCGCACCCAATGTGCGCGTGGAACACGCCCCCCTACTGTGACGCTCGCCCACCCCCCAGCACGTCGGAAAGGGCGTCACTCATGCTCACGGTCGACGGGATCACCGTGCGCTTCGGCGGAATCACGGCCTTGGACGGTGTCGCATTCACCGTCGAGCCGGGCACCGCGGTAGGGCTCAGCGGGCCCAACGGAGCCGGCAAGACCACCTTGTTCAACTGCCTCACCAGGCGCTGCACCCCCGATGCGGGAACGGTGCGGTTCGAGGGTGAGAACCTGCTCGCCCTTCCGCCGCACGCCGTGGCCGGGCGCGGCATCGCCCGAACCTTCCAGAACCTGGGCCTGTTCCCGCAGCTCACGGTCCGGGAGAACGTCATGGTCGGCGCCCACAGCCGGGGGCGCACCGGACATCTCGCCGCGGCGCTCCGGCTGCCCCGCGTCCGGCGGGAAGAAAGGGAACTGCGTGACCGGGCGGACGCCTTGCTACGGCGGCTCGAGCTGGCGGACGTTGCCGACCACCCCGCCTCCGGGCTGCCGTTCGGCACGCTCAAACGCGTCGAACTCGCCCGGGCACTCGCCGTACGGCCCCGGCTGCTGCTGCTCGACGAACCCGTCAACGGGCTCAGCCACGGCGAGGTCGGGCAATTCGCGGATCTGGTCCGCTCGGTGCGTCAGGAGTTCGACCTCACCCTCGTGGTGGTCGAACACCACATGGGGTTCGTGATGGGCCTGTGCGACAAGGTGGTCTGTCTCGACTTCGGCCGCACGATCGCCGAGGGCTCCCCGGAGCAGATCCAGCGCGACCCGGCGGTCGTCGAGGCGTACCTGGGGGTGGCCGCATGAGCGAGCTCACCACCGAGCGCACCGAGGCCCAGGAGAGCGCGGAGCCGGAGGAGTTCCTGAAGGTTGCCGACCTGCATGCCGGATACGGCCAGGCCCGCGTGTTGCAGGGCCTCGACTTCGCCGTCGCCCGCGGCGAGGTGTGCGCGATCCTCGGACCCAACGGCGCGGGCAAGACCACGACGCTGCGGGCACTGAGCGGCATGGTCCGCGGCCGCGGCTCGGTCACCCTGAACGGGACGGAACTGCTGGGCCGCTCGCCCGAGCAGGCCGCCAGGCTCGGCGTGGCACATGTGCCCGAGGGCCGGGGCACCTTCAACGACCTGACCGTCGAGGAGAACCTGCGCATCGGCGCCCACCTGCGCACCGGTCACCTGCGGCGGGGCCGCGCCGAGCGGGCAGCCGTGGCGGCCGATCTGGAACGCGTCTACGGCTACTTCCCCCGACTGCGCCAGCGGTCGGGGCAGGCCGCCGGGAGCCTCAGCGGCGGCGAGCAGCAGATGCTCGCGATCGGCAGGGCACTGATGCTGCGCCCCTCCCTGCTGCTCCTGGACGAGCCGTCCCTGGGGCTCGCACCGCTGGTCACCCGTGAGCTGTTCGAGATCGTCCGTGCCGTCAACGAGGAGGAACGCACCACCGTGGTCGTCGTCGAACAGAACGCCCAGCTCGCGCTGGACATCGCGCACCGGGCGCACGTACTGGAGGCCGGCCGCCTGGTGCTGTCCGGACCGGCCGCACGGATCCGCGAGGACGGGCAGGTCGCCGAGGTGTACCTCGGTGTCTCCGTGCGCGCGCGGAAGGCCGGGTGAGCACGGTGACCGATCTTCTCCAGCAGGTGGTGGAAGGACTCGGCTCCGGTGCCGTGTACGCCAGCCTGGCGCTGGCCCTGGTCCTGATCCACCGGTTCACGGGGATCGTCAACTTCGCGCAGGGCGAGCTGGCCATGCTCTCGACGTACGTCGCCTGGCAACTGGTCGCGTCGGGGATGCCGTTCTGGCTGGCGCTGCCGGTGACCCTCGCGGTGTCCTTCGCCGGCGGCATGCTGGTCGAGCGGATCGTCATCCGCCCCGTCCAGGGCGCGCCCGAGCTGACGGTGGTCATCGTCACGGTCGGCCTGTTCATCTTCGTCAACGCGCTGGCCGGTCTGGTCTGGTCGTTCGCCGTGAAGGACTTCCCGCAGCCGTTCCCCGACGGCGGCCTCGACCTGGCGGGGGTGCGTCTGGACTGGTCGACGCTCGGGATCCTCGGCGTGGTGGCCGTCGTCATGGGCCTGCTGTACCTGCTGTTCCAGCACACCTCCCTCGGCCTGGTGATGCGGGCGGTCGCCTGCAACCCCGTCTCCGCCCGGCTGTCGGGCATCCGGGTGGGCCGGGTGCTGATGCTCGGCTGGGGGCTGGCCGCGACGGTCGGCGCGGTGTCCGGCGTGCTCGTCGCCCCGGTGCTGTTCCTGGAGCCCAACATGATGGGCGGGGTGCTGATCTACGCGTTCGCCGCGGCCACCCTCGGGGGCTTCGACAGCCCCGTCGGAGCGGTCGTCGGCGGCCTGGTCGTGGGCGTCGCCGAGACGCTGACCGGGGCCTACGTCGACGTGATCGGTCCCGATCTGAAGGTGGGCGTCCCCTTGGTGATCATCCTGGCGGTGTTGCTGGTACGGCCCCAGGGCCTCTTCGGACGGGCGGCGGTGGAGCGCGCATGAGCACGATCGTCGCAACCCTCCGCACCGACCGCGACCGGCGCCTACGGCCCGCGCTCACCGTGCTGCTCGCGGCGGCGGTCGCCGTCGGAGCGCCGTTCTACTTCGCCCCTTTCCAGGTCTTCCAGCTGACCATGGTGCTGGTGTACGCCGTGGCGCTGACCGGCCTGAACCTGCTGGTCGGATTCGGCGGCCAGATCTCGCTCGGTCACGGCGCGTTCTTCGCGGCGGGGGCCTACACGGCGGCGGTCATGCTCGACCGGTACGGCACCGGCCACCTGGCCACGCTGCCGGTCGCGGCTGCCGGATGCTTCCTGCTGGGCCTCGGGTTCGGCGTGCCCGCCCTGCGGCTGCGCGGGCTGTACCTGGCGCTGGTCACCCTCTCGTTCGCGGTGTTCCTGCCGCCGTTGCTCAAGCGGCTGGAACCGGTGACGGGCGGCTCCATGGGCCTGACCGTGGAGAAACTGCAGCCGCCCGCGTGGAGCGGGCTGGCCGCAGACCAGTGGACGTACTTCGTCGTCCTCACCGTCACCGCGGTGGCCCTGCTGCTCGGCCGCAACCTGCTGCGGTCCCGGGTCGGCCGGGCACTGCGCGCCATGCGGGACAACGAGGGCGCCGCCGAGGTCATGGGCGTACGGCTGTCCCTGCACAAGACCCTCGCCTTCGCCTGGAGCGCGATGTTCGCGGGAGTCGCCGGGTGTCTGTACACCTGGGTGATCGGCTTCGTCTCGCCCGACTCCTTCAGCTTCGTGCTGTCCATCACGCTGCTCGCCGGCCTGGTGGTCGGGGGGCTCGGCTCGCTGTACGGGCCCCTGCTGGGCGGGGCGTTCGTGATGTACGTGCCGAGCGTGTCCCAGGACCTCAGCGAGGCGGCACCGGGCGTGGTGTTCGGCCTGCTGATCATCGTGGTGATGTTCGTGGCCCCGACGGGACTGGCCGGTCTGCCGGGCCGTGTCCTGGGCGCTGTCACCCGTCGCCTGCCCCGCACCACCACAGCCGTGCCCGACCGGACGCCCGAGGCCGTATCCGCACCGGATACCGAGTCGACGTCCCAGGCCGTGTCAGCGCCGGATGCCGAGCCGAAGCCCGAGGCCCCGTCCGAACGCTCCGCGATCCGCACTCCCGCGGACCCCGCAGTTGCCGACGCCGAACCAGTGGGCGCACCGCCCCGTACGGAAAAGGAATGATCCACATGCGCAAGACGACCGTTCTGCGGGCGGCCGCGGCCGCGACCGCCGCCCTGCTCACCATGACCGCCTGCAGCAGCCGGCGAGGGCAGGACGACACGGACACCGCCGCCGGTGGTGCCTGCAAGGGCCAGCAGACCACCGGCATCACGGACAGGACCATCACCCTGGGCGGGATCTACCCACTGTCCGGACCGGCCTCCGCGTACGGCACGATCAGCAAGGGGGTCGCCGCCTACTTCCGGCACGTCAACGACAAGGGCGGCATAGACGGCCGCAAGGTGCGGTTCATCGTCCGCGACGACGGCTACCAGCCGCCCAAGGCGGTCGAGGAGGCGCGCAGACTCGTCGAGCAGGAGAAGGTCTTCGCCGTCTTCCAGACGCTGGGCACCCCGTCCACGGCAGCGGTGTGGGACTACCTCAACCAGCAGAAGGTGCCTCAGCCGTTCGTCGCCACGGGCGCCTCCGTCTGGGGCACGGACGACAAGCATCCCTGGACCATCGGATGGCAGCCCAACTACGTGGCCGAGGCCCGGGTGTACGCCAAGTACCTCAAGGACACGAGGCCGAAGGCCAAGGTCGCGGTCCTCTACCAGAACGACGACTTCGGCAAGGACCTGCTCGGCGGGTTCGAGAAGGCCGTCGCCGGCAGCGGCGTCAAGGTGGTCGCCGCGGAGAGCTACGAGGTCACCGACCCGTCCGTGTCGGCCCAGATGGCGAGCCTCGCCCGCTCCGGGGCGGACGTGCTGCTGGACGTCACCACGCCCAAGTTCGGCAGCCAGGCCCTCGCCGCCGACGCCAGGAACACCCGGTGGAACCCGCTGCACATCGTGAACAACGTGGCGTCGTCCGCCGCGGTGCTGAAGCCCGTCGGGTTCAAGAACGTGCAGGGCGTGGTCTCCGCGACCTACTTCAAGGACCCCGCCGACCCGCAGTGGGCGAACGACCCCGATGTGAAGACGTACAAGGAGGCTCTGCACGCCGTGTACGACCCGGTCTCCGGGCGGTGCTCCATGGCTCGAGCCGGCCACCCGCCGCCAGTGGTGACCTCTCCGGACGGACAACCGGCTCCGCACGAGCTGCCCGCCGGCCCACCGCTCGGCCTGGGCGGGCTGCCGTTCGAGGCTCGGGACGTCGAACTGGCCGAGGGCAGTCTGCTGTGCCTGTACACCAACGGACTCATCGGCGAACGCCACATCGATGCCGACACCGGCCTGGCCAAGCTGTGCGAGGCGCTCACCCGCCCCGCGGACGCGCTGGAACGGACATGCCAAGCGGTGGTCGACTCGCTCGTGCCGGCGCACCCCGCCGACGACGTCGCCTTGCTGATCGCCCGCACCCGCATGCTGCCACCGGACGATGTCGCCTCGTGGTGTCTGCCACCGGAGCCTGCCAGCGCCGCGCGGGCCCGGGAACTGACCTCGGCCAAGCTGACCGAATGGGGTCTGGAGCACTTGGCGTTCACGACCGAGTTGATCGTCAGCGAACTGGTCACCAACGTGTACCGCTACGCCAGTGGCCCCGCGACCCTGCGGCTGATCCGGGAACGGTCTCTGGTGTGCGAGGTCAGCGACACCAGCCATACCTCACCTCACCTGCGCCGCGCCCGCACCACCGACGAGGGCGGCCGCGGCCTGTTCCTGGTGGCCCAGATGACCGAACGCTGGGGCACTCGCTACACCCGCGACGGCAAGACCGTCTGGACCGAACAGTCGCTGACCGGCATGTTCACCTGACCGACCGCTGCTCCCGACCGGGGACCGCCGTCTTGTCCAGCAGCGACCAGTCGTCCTGCGGAACGGTCATGTTGACGATGCGCGGCGTCTCGGCCAGATGGGGCCGCAGCGTCTGCTGCGCGGCTTCGAAGCGCACGGACTGCACATGCGCGGCTCCGGCCTCGTCGTCGCGCCCGCCTGGTGCACCTACGGCTCGTCCCGCATGGCTTGCCCGTACCAGTCGTGTCCGGGGGCGTCGTCTCCGTACGACCGGGGGTGCGGCACCACGGCGATCCCGTGCCTGTAGGTCTGCCGTGGGTCACGGTGCAGGGACGATGCGGTTCCCGCGGCGGATCAACGTGCGGGGTCGAGAAGGATCTTACGGACACCGGCGGTGCGGCTGTTGAACAGTTCGTATGCGGCGGCGCCGTCGGAGAGAGCGAAGTGGTGGGAGACCACGGCCTCCGGCGTGATCCGGCCGGCCTGCGTGAGAGGGATCAGTGCGGGGAGCTCGTAATGGATCGAGCACAGCCCGATGGCGAACTCCAGCTCCTTGATCTGGGCCAGTCCCATATGGAAGGGAAAGGCCTTGCTCTGGTTGACGCCGATGACGCTGACCCGTCCTGCCTGCCGGACGGCTTTCAGGGCCAACCCGATGGTGGCGTCCGAGCCCACGGCCTCCACCACGGCGTCCGGTCCGCGCCCCGCCGTCATCTCCCGTACGGCCGTTCGCGCGTCCTCGCCCTCGACGGGCTCGACGCCCAGGGTTTCGGCGAAGGCCCGACGCTCGGCGACCAGGTCCACGCCCAGCACACGGGCTGCACCCATCATGAAGGCGGACTGTGCGGCCATGAGGCCGACGGGGCCCAGGCCGATGACGAGAACCGTCTCGCCGGGCTGGATACGGGCTCGGCGGCAGCCGTACCAGGCCGTGGGGGCGTTGTCCGTCAGGACGACGGCCGCCTCGTCCGATATGCCTTCCGGCAGGTGCACCAGGTTGACATCGGCATGGGGCACGGCCAGGAACTGGGCCTGACTTCCCGGAAGGTGCGGGCTCACTCCGTAGCAGAGGTCCGTCGGTGTCTGGGCTCGCTCGCACCTGGCGGTGAGGCCCCTCGCGCAGGTTGCGCACAGGGTGCAGCCGACCGAGGCGGGAACCAGGACGCGGTCACCGGGCTTGAACCGGGTGACCCGGGCGCCGGTGTCGACGACCACGCCGACGCTCTCGTGCCCGGGGGTGTAACCGGTCTCCGGGCTGAATCCGTGGCCGCCGTAGATGTGCAGGTCGCTGCCGCAGATGCCGGCCGTGGTGACCTGGATGACCGCGTCGGTGGGGTTGGTGACGGCAGGGTCGGGGACATCCTCGAAGCGGATGTCGTGGGGGCCGTGGTAGGTCAGTGCCTTCACTGGATTGACTCCCGCAGCGCGGCAAGGCGCCTTCATCAGTCATTAATGCATGTGTATTACTTCGGCGGGGCGACGCTAGCATGGGCATCCGTGACAGCACATGAGACGCATGCCACGTCGCCTCGGAGCCGGCAGGCGGGTGACACGCGCGCCACACTCATCCGGGCCGCCGAGCAGTTGTTCGCGGCGAAGGGCATCGACGGTGCGTCGCTCAACGAGATCAAGCGGGCCGCCGGCCAGCGCAACGCGACGGCCCTGCAGTACCACTTCGGCGACCGCGCGGGTCTGCTGCGCGCCGTACTCGACAAGCACCTTCCCGCGGTGGACGCCCGCCGGGAGGTACTGCTGCAGCAGTACGAGGACAGTGGCGACAGTGGCGACAGTGGCGACGGTGGCGCCGTGGATCTCCGGACCCTCGCCGCCGCACTGGTGCTGCCCGCCGCCGCGAAACTCGCCGAGCCCGATGGCGGCCGCGAGTTCCTGCAGATCGTGGCCGAACTGCTCAACCGCCCCGAACCCCTGGTCGAGGTTGTCGTGACGGAGGGGTCGAGCATCTATCCCTGGCGGCGCCTGGTCGAGCCGCTGCTGGCTCCCGAGTCCGTCGCGGTGTTCCATACCCGTTTCACCGTCATGCGGTTCTGTCACGCCGAACTCGCCGCCCGGGCCGCCGGACGCCCTCGCAGGGACGACCGGTTGTTCACCAGCCGGCTGGTCGACCTGGTCACCGCGTTGCTGGCCACGCCGGTGTCCGCACAGACCGCGCGACTGCTGGAGGACCGAAACCGCAAGGGCCGGTCCGAGCGGAAGGCCGCGACGCGCTGACCGGTCCGGCCGGCCCGCCCCGTCGGCGAAGTGAAGCACGAGGATTGGGAGCACTGCTCCGGGCCCGTCGAAGAGCCGGGCCCCGGTCTCTTCGCCGGCCGGAGGCGCGTCATCTCCCTGGCCCCGGCCGTGCTCCGGTGCTGACCTCCACGCCGTGAGTGAGGCAAGACCGAAGGTCCTGGCCCCGATCGAATGAGTTGTCGTACCACTCGATGGTGGTGCCGATGAGGCCGGCGGCGACGATTCCGGGGAGGCCGGCGGGGGGTGGGGGAGCGGTGGTTCCGGAGGCCGTGTGCGCCACTTCCTCGTGTGCGGTGGGGACGGGTACGTGTCGGCACACCGTAAAAAGAGGCAAAGCCACCACGCCGATGCGCGGAGGGGCGCTTCGGGAGCTCGAAGTAGGGAGGCGGATGTGGCTTGCGGGCGGGTTCTCGACCGCCGGGCCGCGCTCTAGACTGCGACGGCTCCGAAATCTGACGATCTTTTGGAGGGTGTGCAGCATGAACCGAGCTCTCATGACCGCATGGGCGGTAGCAGCGTTGGTCGTGTCCGGGGGCAGCACCACCGCCTCCGCTTCTGATGCCCCGCCGCGAACCACGCACGGTCCTTGCCAGTACACCCAGACTCCGGACGAGCCGGCGGCGCGGCCGGTTCCCCTGCCGCGCGACCCGCGACGCACCCCCAGTCAGGGCACGGTCGACATGGCTGTCCCGACGAGCCAGGGCCCGCTTCCGCTGCGTCTGGACCGGGCGAAGGCGCCGTGCACGGTCCAGAGCTTCGTGCACCTGGCGCGGCACCGGTTCTACGACCGTACGGTGTGCCACCGGCTGACGGCGTATCCGACGCTGAAGGTCTTGCAGTGCGGCGACCCGACCGGCACCGGCGAGGGAGGGCCGGGGTACAAGTACAAGGACGAGCTGCCGGTGGATCTGCCGCCGGCGCCGAGCGATCCGACCGGTGTCCGTCGTCTTTACGGGCGCGGCTTGCTGGCGATGGCCAACGCCGGGCCGGACACGAACGGCTCGCAGTTCTTCGTCGTCTACGGCGACTCCGCGCTGCGACCGAACTACACGGTGTTCGGCACGGTCGGCGCCGCCGGCCTGAAGACGCTCGACAAGATCGCCGCCGGCGGTATCGAGCCGACCACGCAGGACCCGGCGCCTGTCGACGGCACTCCCGTGCTGCGGACCGAGCTGCTCAGCGTCCGGCCGTCCTGCCGGCCCTGATGAACCGCGGTGCGGTCACCGTGGGTCCGGCCGCGTGCCCGGTCTCACGGTGATGTGATGGCCATGCGTGCCGTCACCATGACCTCCCTCCCGGCACTCCGGCCTGGTCGCCCCACGCCCACGGCTTCCCCGCGGCGGCTCCGACCAGGCCGGTCCGGCTCCTGCCTCACCTCACCGGGCGACCTCGTGTGAGGCGATCAGCAGTAGAGGTTGCCGCCGGGTGACGTCCCGAGGATCTGCGTGAACCGCTGGTAGGCGTCCACGCGGCTCTGGACCTGCGCCGGGTTCTTGCCGTCGCACTCGAGGGAGCCGTTGATGCTGCGGATCGTCTGGCCGAAGCCGGCGCTGTTCACCATGGCGTTGTGGGGCGTCATCGAGCCGGGCCCGGTCTGGGTGTTCCAGTACCAGAGCGCCGTTTTCCAGGCCACGGCCGCGTCGTTCTGCACCAGCCAGGGGTTGTCGAGGAGGTCGATGCCGAGCGCGTCGCCCGCGGCCTTGTAGTTGAAGTTCCAGCTGAGCTGGATGGGGCCGCGCCCGTAGTAGGCCGCCTGGCCGGCGGGGCAGCCGTAGGGTCGGCTCCAGTCGCAGTAGTGCGGGTAGTTGGCGGTGTTCTGCTCGACCACGTACACCAGACCGCCGGTCTCGTGGTTCACGTTGGCGAGGAAGGCCGCGGCCTCCTGCTTCCTGACCGTGTCGCTGCCGGTGTTCGCGAAAGCGGGGTAGGCGCTGAGGGCGGCGGTGAGGCCGCTGTACGTGTAGAAGGAGTTCCGGTTCGGGAACATCTGGTTGAACTGCGCCTCGCTCACCACGAAGGTGCCGACGGGGGTCCCGGAGCCGCTGTCGCAGGCGTACGGGTCCCAGTACCAGGTGCTGATGATCGGGTCGTAGCCCGGGTTGTCGTGCTCGGCGATGTACGCCTTGCCGTCGGAGTAACGCACGATGTCGCCGGTCCTGTACGACCTTCCGGCGACCCAGCTCGGGTAGCTCGAACACGCGGCGGCGGACGCTTCCGTGGCCGGCAGCAGGACAGGCACGGTGCTTCCCAGCACGAGTGCGGTCAGCACGGCGGAGAGACGGCGCTTCGACACAGGATCAACTCCTAGGCGGAACACGGCCGTACCCGGACAAGGGCAGCGCGATGCCGGGCCTCGTGCGCACGTGCCGAGCGGATCGGCCATGGCGCGGGCGCGGCCGTGGTGGGGGTGTGGAGGCACACTCAACCGCTTTGGTCTGTACCAGTCAAGGGTGTAGACCAGTCACTCGCTCCGCCCGCGGGCACTCCCGGGCCGCCCACCCCGCCCCGGCCCTCAACACCCGGCCCGGCGAAGTTACATACCCCACTTTTCCGCCTGTGGGTGAGCACTCCTTCGACGCGCCCCGTTGGCCTCAGTGACCGGTGGCCCACCCGCTCTCCGGGCTGGGCGCACCCGCGCTCCCGTCGACTCAAGGACCGAGAAGGGTCGCTTCATGGACTACTGCAGCCCGTGCAGCCGCACGCTCAACGGCGCCGTGACGTGCCCGGAGTGTGGGGCGTACGACCCCGGCGCGGCACAGTCGACCGGGGGGAAGGAGGGTGCTCCGACCGTCGAAGCCGCGGTGCCGTGGCTCCACGCGAACGGGGGGCCCAAGTCCTCCGGGCCGTCCCTTCCCGGTCCGCCGACTGCCTCGCAGGATCGGTCGGCGGACCAGAACGGCCGTCCGGCGCGTCTGAAGAAGTACGCCGTCAGGTCTCTTGCCGCGGCCACCTTCACGCTTCTCGGAGGCCTGGCCGCCGCATCGGTCTTCCCCGAGTCGACGGCCCCCCGGGCGGCCTCGGTCCCGGATCAGCCTTCCCCGGAAGAATCCGGGGTCCGGCTTCCCGATGCGCAGGCTTCACCGGAGCGAGCGAGCACCCACCCGGCTGGAAAGGGCGTCCATGACCGGGACCGTGACCGCGACACCACCCGCCGACCTCTGCCCGTGACTCGCGGCCCGTCGCCCGTCTCTCGGCCCTCCGCTCCCACCAGTGCGCCCGCACCGGCGAGGCCGAAGCCGACCCCCCGAGCCACCAGCGACCACCGCCCCAGTTCGCCCCCGCGGACGGCAGCCCCTTCCACTCGGCCCTCCCACAGCCCTTCCGCTACTGCCTCCAGCAGCGTCAGCCCCTCTCCCACCAGTAGTGGCTCACCGAGCGCCGAAGTCCTTCCGCGGTGACGGAGCGGAACGCACACGGACGGTCGACCGAGGACGCCTGACGGGGGCGGGCGGTCCGTCCGGCTCCCCGTCCCGGCACCGGCTCACGCCGTGGCGTCCTCGAACTGGCCGAGGAAGCGGAAGCGGCCACCGGACGCCTGGAAGAGGTACAGCGCCTTCGTGGTGTAGCTCCTGCTCGACGACGTCCAGCTCAGCCGCTTGGTGATCCCCCGGTAGTCCGTCTCGCGCAGCCGCCCCACGAGCGCGCCGCGTTCCGTGCGGGAGGCGCCCAGCGTCGTCATCGCCCGGGCCACGAAGAGTGTCGCGTCGTAGGCCTCCGCGGAGTACCGGGGCGGGGCGGCGCCGAAGCGGTCGCGGTAGGCGGTGACGAAAGGCTTCGCGGCCGTCACCCGGGTCGGATCGACGAAGACGGCGGCGAAGACCCACCCCTCGCCGGCGTCGCCCGCCGAGGTGAGGAAGCGTGGATCGAGGGCGCGTTGGGTGGTCAGCCGCGCACCGGAGTAGCCGGCGGCGCGCAGTGCGCGCGCCAGCTTCGCCGCGCGTGCGGGACCACCGGTGAACACCACCGCGTCCGCGTCCGCGGCGGTCACCGACGCGGCGAGGGCACGGAAGGCGGCGGCCCCGTCGTCCCCGGCGGCGAGGGTGCGCCGGGTCGTGGTGGCCCGTCCCGAGCCGACCGCGTCGGCGACGCCCGCACAGATCTCCCAGCTGAAGTCGCCCTCGGCCGCGTCGTCGATCAGCACCGTCCGGCGGGCCCGGACGGTGCGGACGAGGTAGGCGACCAGCGGTGCGGCCAGTTCGCGGTCCGGGGGCCGGGTGGCCGCGTACGTCCGGTACGTGAGGGCGGAGAGCTCGTCGAGCCCGACCGACACCGAGACCATGGGGAGCAGCGCGTTCAGATACTCCTTGAGGACGGCCCTGGCGCAGGCGTCGGTGGTCGGGCCGATCACGGCGCGGACCCGCTCGTCGGCCGCGAGCTGCCGCGCGACCTGTCGCGCCCGGGCCGTGCTGCCCGCGTCGTCGTGCACCTGGAGGGCGAGGTCGAAGCCGCGGCCGGCCCGGGAGTTGACGTGGTCGACGGCCAGCCGGACACCGTTGCGCTGCGCCAGTCCCGTCGCCCTCTGACCTCCCGTCAGGTCGGCGTGCAGGGCGACGACCAGTCGTGGCAGCCGTGTGCCGCCACCTCGCGGCGCGGCGCGGCCGGGCCGATCCGCCGTCCACCAGGCCGCCGTGGCAGCAGCCGCCACCACCCCGGCGGCCGAGCCCAGGACCAGGGAACGGCGTCGCACCGCGCCCCCCGGCGTCCCCTCGGCGACCGGCACCGTGGCGACGTCCGCCGGAGCGCCGGACACCTCGGTCGCGTCCACCGCGGGCAGCGCGAGCGCGGCGGCCGAACGGCGCGCGATGTGCCCGGTGAGCGACTCCGGCAACCAGCCCCCGGTCTCGTTCCCACGGTCCAGCGCCGCCCGCACCTCGGTCACGGTGGGGCGGGCGCCGGGCTCCTTGCCCAGGCAGTTCCGCAGCAGCGGCAGCAACGGCGCCGGAACGCCGTCCAGTTCCGGTTCGTCGTGGACGGTACGCACCAGCACCTCGGCCGCCGAGCCCCGGCCGAAGGGCCGTTCGCCCGTCACCGCGAACGCCAGCAGGCAACCGAGCGAGAAGACGTCGCTGGCCGGGCCGATCTCCCGGCCGCGTCCCCGGGCCTGTTCGGGGGAGAGGAAGCCGGGGGAGCCGACCACCATCCCGCTGGCGGTCAGCGCGGTGTCCTCGGGCGTCCGGGCGATACCGAAATCGATCATCCGGGGCCCGTCGACCGCGAGCAGCACATTGCCCGGCTTGACGTCCCGGTGCACCAGACCCGCCCCGTGCACGGCCTCCAGCGCCTCCGCGAGGCGGGCCCCCAGGAACCGCACCGAGCCGTGCGGCAGCGGACCGCGCTCCTCGACCGCCTCCGCCAGCGACGGGCCCGGCACGAACGCCGTGGCGAGCCAGGGCGACTCCGCGTCCGGGTCCGCGTCGAGCAGTGGTACGACCCAGGGGCTCGCGACCCGGGACGCCGTCTCCACCTCACGGCGGAAACGGGCCCGAAAGCCCGGATCGTCCGCGTGCGCGGCACGGATGACCTTCAGCGCGGCCAGCGAGCCTCCGCCGGAACGCGCCAGGTACACCACGCCCATCCCGCCCGCGCCCAGTCGGCGCAGCAGCCGGTAGCCCGCGACACCGGCCGGGTCGGCGCCGCGCAGCGGCTCCATCAGTGCCCCATCAGGTGGACACCCGGAACGGCGCCGCGCCCTGGTACCTGAACCGGCCGCCGTCGACCGTCCACAGGTAGACCCCGCGCCCGTCGATGACCAGGGCCCCGGTCTTCTGGTCGAAGGCGAAGTTCTTCGTGATCCCCTTGTAGGAGGTGCCCCGCAGCGCCGTCGTCAGGTCGTGCCGGGTGATGCGCCCGGCGGCCGCCGCGCTCAGGCTCCGCACGGTCAACCGGGCCACGTCGTACGCCTCGACGGCATACCGCTGCGGTTCGGCGCCGAAACGCTTGCGGTACGCCGCCGCGAACGCCTTGGCCTCGGGTGCCACGGAGGCGTCCATGACGGGAGCGACGATCACCCAGCCGTCGGCCGCGTCCCCCGCGGCGGACAGGAAGCGGCTGTCGAGCACCCCCTGGGCGGCGGCCCGTGCGCCCGGGAAGCCACGGTGCCGCAGCTCCCGGGCCAGCAGCGCGGCCCGGTCGTGGTAGCCGGCGAAGACCACGGAGTCCGCGCCGCCCGCGAGGAGGGCGTCGAGGGTCGGTCCGAAGTCCGTCCGCAAAGCGCTGACCACCTTCGGGACGGCCGGCTGCCGGGCGTCCCGCAGAGCCCTGCTGAGCGAACTGCTGATCTCCCAGGCGTACGCGTCCGCCGCCCGGTCGTCGACGATCCCGATCGTGCGCGACTTCGCCGTGCCGCGCAGATAGGCGCTGAGGTAGAACGGCAGGACCGTGTCCGTCACGCGGGCGTGGAGGAAGGACCGGCTGCCCGCGACGGTCAGCACGGTGGCGCCGGGCGACACGGCGATCAGGGGCAGCGACGCGGCGTCGTACGTGGCCAGCGCGGCCAGGGCGGTGTCGTCGGTGGTGGGGCCGATGACGGCCAGCACCGAACGGTCGGCGACGAGTCGCTCGGCCACGGCGGGCGCCCTGGCCGGATCACCGCCGTCGTCCACGGCCCGCACAGCGAGGGTGAAGGGCCTGTCCTCGCGGGAGTTGAACTCGTCGACGGCGAGCCGCAGCCCCCGCTCCTGAGCCCGGCCCGCCGCCCGGTGATCACCGCTCAGATCGGCGTGGAGGCCGATCGTGTGCACGGGCCCGTTCGCCGTCCGGGCGCCGGCCGAGCGGTTCTCCCCGCCGTCACCGGAGAGCGCGGCCCAGGCGGCCACACCGCCGCCGGCCGCCACGGCCAGCGCGCCACCGGTAAGGACGAGCAGCCGGCGCCTGCCGACGGTACGGTCCGACGGCTGTCCGGCGGTGCCGTTGCGCGGAGCGGTGTCGGCGGACCCGGAGTCCACCTCGGTCTCGTCGATGGCGGGCAGCCCGAGCCCGGCCGCCGCCCGTTCGGCGATCAGCCGGATCAGCGGCTCCGGCAACCAGGCCCGGTCGCCGGGTTCCCGCTCCTCGGGCGCCGGCCGGGGGTCCGCCCGCAGCGCCTCCCGCGGGTCGGACGGGGCAGCGGGCGCGGTGGCCGTGAGGATCTGCGCCAACTCCTCGGCGGTGGGCCGCAGTCGCGGATCCTTCTCCAGGCAGGCGTGTACCACCTCGGCGAGCTCCCGCGGCACACCTGCCAGGTCCGGGGCGTCATGCACCGTGCGGTACAGCAGCGCGTCGAGCGATCCGGTGCCGAAGGGAGGGCGGCCTTGGGCCGCGTGGGCCAGCACACAGCCCAGCGAGAAGACGTCGCAGGCCGTACCCGGCTCGTGCCCGCCCCCGGCCTGTTCCGGTGCCAGGAAGCCGGGTGTGCCGACCACGACACCGGTCGACGTGAGCCCGGTGTCCCGCGGGTCGCGCGCCACACCGAAGTCGATCAGGCGTGGTCCGTCGAGCGCCAGCAGCACATTGCCCGGCTTGACGTCCCGGTGCACCAGACCGACGTCGTGCAGGTCCCGCAGCGCCTCGGCGAGCCGCGCCCCCAGCACACGCAGGCTCCGCACGGGCAACGGTCCGTGTGTCGCGACGGCCTCCCCGAGCGAGGGCCCCGGCACGAAGTCCGTGGCCAGCCAGGGCTGCGGCGCCTCCGGGTCGGCGTCGACCAGGGACGCCACCCACGGGCTCGTCATCCGGCGGGCCGTCTCCGCCTCCCGCCGGAACCGCTCCCGGAAGCCGGCGTCCTCGGCGTACTCGGCCTGGATCACCTTCAGCGCGACCAGGGAACCACCGGCCGAGCGGGCCAGGTACACCACACCCATCCCGCCCGCGCCGAGCCGCCCGAGCAGCCGATGGCCCGCCAGCCTGGACGGATCCGAAGTGCGCAGCGGCTCCATCACTTCTCCTTCAGACGCTGCTGAACGCGCCCCAGCATCTGTCCCAGGGCGGTCGCTCCCAGTTGCTGGAGTTCCGGCTGGGTGTGACCCTTCCCGCCCGTCACGGAGACGGCCACGACGACCGTGCCCAGCCGGGCGACCATCCACAGGTACGGCTGGGCGGCGCCGTCCTTCCCGACGTACTGACCTGCTTCCAGTACCGAGTCGTCGGCGTAGTCCTGCTCGCGGGCACCGAAGGGGGTGCCGAGGGAGTTCAGGCCCGTGATCCGCGCGTCGGCCCGTGGCTGCTGCTCCGGGCAGCGCAGGACTTCCTCCAGGGTGGTGCTCAGTTGTTCGTCGGCGCCCAGGATGGAGGAGTGCGCGGTGGCCGCGGCCGTCACCTTGACGGCGCCCTTGCCTCCGCCGGCGGGCAGCCCGCTGTAGCGGGACAGGCCGGCCAGTACGCCTCGGGGGAGCTTCTGCCGCTCCCAGCGGCAGTGGCCGTCCAGCACGGCCCAGGTGCCCGGGGTGCTCTCGGCGGGGTCCTGGGCGACGAAGCGCCGGCCCCAGTCGCCCGGAGCGAACACCACGGCGCCCACCAGGCTCCGCCCGTCCCTCGGCGTCCTGGGGACGAGACCGGCGTCGGGGGTGAAGGCGGGAGTGGCTGAAGCACCGCCCGACGGACGCGTCGCGGCCGCGGAGGTCGCGGTGTGCGGGCGCGACCCCGCCCGATGCGGGGAGCCGCTGTCCGCCCCCCGCGCCGAACATCCGGCCAGCAGACTCCCCGCCACCACGAGCGTCACCCAGCTTCCCCGTATCCCCCGGGTGTTGCTCTCCACGCAGTCCCCTCTGCACCACTCGATCCGTCCGACTGCCGAAGGTAGACGCCCCTGGGACGAGAGACCTCGGTGGAAACACGTAACTCCCTACGTGTTCCGCCTCGTCCCAGGTGTACGGGTGGGAAGTGAGGTGGTGGACCGCTCACCGGGCGTCGTTCAGGATCCGGCTCCCAGCCCGACGCGGGTCATGAGTCCGGCCAGGGCCGCGCGGGAGGGCACCGAAGCCTTCCGGTAGATCGAGGACAGATGGGTTTCCACGGTGCGTCGGCTGAGGTGGAGCCGACCGGCGATGTCCTGGTTGCTCAGCCCTCGCGCCACCAGCTCCGCCACCTCGAGCTCGCGCGCCGTCAGCTCCGCCAGCTGCGCGGGCAGCTTCGGTGTCTCCTCCGTCACCTCGGGGCGGATCAGTTCGGCGAGGTCCACCAGCAGGCGGGCGCCGCCGCCGACGGCGATCCGGTGCGCCCGGCGCCACATCGTGGCGGCCCGCGCTCCCTGCCCGGTGCGCCGCGCCAGGGGCGCCGCCCGCAGCAGGGAGTACGCCTCCCACAGGGACTGGCCGCATCGGGCGTATGCCTGTGCCGCCGCGTCGAGGAGCCGTAGGGCCCGGGCGGGCTCGCCGTGGTGCTCGGCCAGTGTGGCCTGGGCGCGCAGCGCGGCCGCGCGCTGACCGTCGAGGCCGAGCCGGTCCGCCTCGCGGGTCGCCTGGGCGATCCAGCCGCCGGCCGCGTCCGCGTCACCGGCGGCGAGGGCCGCGGCCGCGAGGGTGTCGAGCTGCCCCGGGCGGATCGAGGGTTGCAGCAGCGGCAGTTCCGTTCCGCCGCCCGCCGTCGTGATGGCCTCCCGGGCGCGGTGGGGGTCTCCGCTCGCGTATGCCGCGTGCCCGAGCATGCACCAGGCCAGGGACGACCACCACCCTCCGCTGCGGCCGGCCGCGGCGACGGCCTCCTCGCCGGTGGACAGGGCGTCGGCGTCCCCCAGCGGACGCATGAGCAACAGCACGAGTGTCTTGATGGCCAGGGTGAAGCCCAGGAGCTCGTCGCTGCCCGCGGCCCGCGCGATGGACTCCGCCTCCTCGGCGGCCTCCAGCGCCGACGGCAGCCGGCAGGTGGTCAGTCGGACGAACGCCTGGCTCGTCAACAAGTGCGGCAGGATGTGGAGTTGCCCGGTGCCGCGGGCTATGCGGAGCCCTCGGGTGAGATGCCGCTCGGCGTCGCCGTAGCGCTCCAGCAGGGTCTCCGCCCAGGCCAGCCAGACCAGCGCCTCGCACGGATCCGCGAGACCGGGATCGGTCAGCGCGTCCGCCAGCGAACCGGCGGCATCCGCGAAACGGCCCGCCGCCTCCGTCTCCCCCTCGTACGCCTCGCCGAGGGCCGCCAGCGCCAGCGCCGCCGCCTCGCCCGTCGGATGGTCGTGGGAACGTGCCAGGGCGACGGCCTGGGCGACGTCCTCGCGTGCGTCCGGGTAGGACGCGGTCAGCAGGGCGGACATCCCGAGGGCCAGTCGCAGGGAGACCGCCTGGGCGGGGGACGGCCCCGGCTCGCGGGACAGCTCCCGGCGCAGCAGTGCGGTGGCCTCGGGGGAGTGGCCGAGATGGCGTTCCATCACGGCACACTGGGCGACGGCCCGCGTGCGCAGTTCGGGATGGTCCTTGCCGGCCGTCTCGATCAGGACGTGCAACAGGTCCCGGCTCTCCTGGAGATTCCCGCTGACGCCCAGCGCGCGGGCGCGGGCCAGGACGAGTTCGCCGCGTCGCGCGAAACGGTCGGGGCTGTCCGGCAGGTGCGAGAGCACGACGTCCAGCAGATGGGCGGCCGTGGCCGGGGCGCTCGACGAGAAGCGCGCGGCGGCCTCGACGAGCACTTCGGCGGCCTGGGGGTCCCAGCCGGTCAGCGCCCGTTCGACGTGCCGGGCCCGCTCGGTGACGGGAGCGCCGGCACGGGCCAGTTCGCGCGCGGCACGGCGGTGGACCTCGGCCCGCCACCCCGGCGCGGTTCCCTCGTGGACCAGGGTCCGGAGCAGGGGATGGCGCAGCGCCCAGCGGCCGCCCGGCCCGGCGCGCAGCAGGTCCCGCGCGACCAGGGCACCGGTCTCGTCCTCGACGTCCTCGGGGGGCAGCCCGGTCGCCGCGGTCACCAGGGCGGGCGTCGCGTGGTCGCCGAGCGCCGCCACCGCCTCGACGAGCCGGTGCTGCGGCTCGGTGAGCGTGGTCAACTCGTCGAGCAGCAGCGCGGTGAGCCCTCGGGGCAGGCCGGCCGGCTCCTCGGCGTCGCCGTGTCCGTCGGGCGTGGGGCCGTGCGGTGGGCCCCCTGCGCGGTGGGCGTGCGCCAGGGCGAACAGATACAGGGGATTGCCCTCGCTTGCGGCGTGCAGCCGTCTGGCCCGGTCCCCGGGTATGTCGGGAGCCAGCGCCAGGACGGATTCCTGCTCGGAGAGCGGCTCGAGGGCGAGCTGGAGCACGGCTCCGCGGACCGCGCCGCGCGTCAGCGCCGCGGTCAGCGAGGTCGGCGTCTGCCGGTCCCGGCGGGCCACCACCAGCAGGACGTGTCCGCGCGGGGGGTGCCGGATGAGGTGGTCCACCAGCTCGCGGGAGGCGGGATCCGCCCAGTGCAGGTCGTCCAGGGCCAGTACCAGCCCCTGCTTGCCCAGGTGCGTCAGGGAAGCGGCGATCGCCCGATGCAGCCCGAACCGGGCGGCGGTGCCTTCGGCGGAGCCGTCGCCCGGCCCCTTGCCGATACCGCACAGCAGCGAGTGCGCCTCGGGGAGTGCGGGGTCGGCGGCCAGGGGGCCGGGGTCGGCCAACGCGTCGGTGAACAACCGGTAGGGAACGTGCTGTTCGTACTCCGTGGCCCGGCCGCGCAGTGTGGTCGACCCGGCCGCGCGGGCCCGCGCGCACACTTCGTCGAGCAACCTGCTCTTCCCGATACCGGGTTCACCGACGATGTCGACGACCTTCGGCAGGTCCGACCGGCCCAGGTCCGCCAAGAGGGCGTCCAGCCGGGCGAGTTCCGCCGACCTGCCCACCATTCCCGCCACGCTGACGCCCCCCGCCCCACCGGTGACCTGCTCACCCGCGTCGATCTTCGTTCCCCCCAGCTCACCTTACGGGGCGACACGACGGGCACCGTGAGTCGGCGTTCAGCCGGTCTTGAGCAGGCCGGCCTCGACCACGGCGCGGCCGAAGGGCTTCGCGAGTTCCGCGAGTCGCTCGCAGCCGGTCTCACCCAGGGCGGCGTAGGCGGGAAGGGCCAGGCGGTCGGTGCGGTCCTCGATGTGCCGGCGCAGGACGGCCCCCTGCGGGCTGAGGGAGTCGCCGTCGAGGAGACCTCGCTCGCGCAGGCGCTCCTGGGCGCCGGCCCACTCCTCCTCGGGCCATGCGCGGCTCGCCCTGAGGAAGTCGCCGGGGACCTCGCCGGTGGCGGCGTGCAGGATCAGGGCTTCCACGCCCCCGACGCCCTCGCTGAGCAGGCAGGCGACATGGCCGTCTCCACGGAACTCCCGCAGCAGCGTCTGGGCGTGCCACAGCCGCAGCACCGGCTCCTGCGGCCAGGGCAGCGCGGCGTGCGCGGCGAACAGCGGGCGGCCCTGCGCGTGTTCGCAGGCCGCCTCGGCGGCCGAACGGGTCAGCGTCAGGACCTCGTCCAGGCCGGGCAGCTCGTGGATCCCCGCCCGCCGCAGGGCTTCCTCCGCCGCGGCGTACCGGGCGTCCAGCACCTGCTGCGGCGTGGCCGTGTCCCAGGCCCCCTCGACCGTCCGCCGTACGAGACCGGGGTGGAAGTTGTAGAAGGTGGCGATGATCAGCTCGGCGGACGCCCGGCCGAACGCGGCGCTCCGGGAGGTGAAGTACCCGGCGCGTCCGCTCAGTCCGAGGTCCCGGTACCGTCGCCTCGCCTCAGGGGCGAAATAGATCATGCCGTGTACGGCCTCGAGCCGGCGCCAGGCCGCGTGCGCTGCCTTCACGGGTCACCTCTTCGGGGAGTCGGCGGTCGGGGTGTCGGTCGCGGTTTGGTGCGCGCCGTGCGCTCGCAGGTGGTGGAGCAGCAGGCGGCTCAGCGCTTCGGGCGCCTCCTCGGGGACCCAGTGGCTGACGCCCTGGAGGGTCTCGAACCGGTACGGCCCGTCGACCCACCGCGCCGTCTCCCGTGCCGCCGCCGGGCCGAACGCGCTGTCCTGCGTGCTCCAGACGTACAGGGTGGGCACCTCGACGGCGCCGATCGCGTGGTCGGGGCGGCCCGCCCGGTACCAGTTCAGCGCGGCGGTGAGAGCCCCTGGCCGGGACAGGTGCCGGAGGTAGGCCTCGGCACTGTCCCGCGGGACCTTCCCGGCGTAGAGGGCGCGGAGCTCTTGGGCGTCGTGGGCCAGCATGCGCTCCTCGGTGGCGGGCGTCTCGCGCCAGTCGCGCATGTAGCGCGAGCGCTCGCGCTGATCCTCGTCGCCGCGCAGGGCGGTGGCCAGGGCGCCGGGATGCGGCGTCGAGACCACCGTCAGGGTGCGTACGCGGCCGGGGTGGGCGTATGCGGTCCACCAGGCCACCGCGCCTCCCCAGTCGTGGCCGACCAGGTCGAACGCCGGCCAGCCCAGCTCCTCCGTGATCGCGACCACGTCGTCGACGAGCAGGTTCATGCGGTAGTCCTCGGCCCGCCGCGGGCGGGCGCCGGGGGAGTACCCGCGCTGGTCGGGTGCCACCACGCGGTAGCCGTACGCGGCCAGCGCCGCGATCTGCCGTCGCCACGCCAGCCCCGTCTGAGGGAACCCGTGCAGCAACAGCACCGGGCGGCCCCCGGGGGGACCCGCCACCATCGCGTCGAACACGCCCGCGTCGGTGGAGATGCTCAGTCCGCGCACGCCCTCCGCCTCCTCGTAACGCTCATACCGACTGGTCGGTAGCCTTCAGGTGGAAGGGTCGCCTGTCAAGGCGTGACGCATGCAGGGGCGTAGGTGAGTTCTCGATGGGGTCGTCCAGCCACGGCTGCGCTCGGCGGTCAGCGTGGCCGTGGTCCGGTGCTCCTGTTCCTCCCGGAGCTTTTCCCACAGGGCGAGGTAAAGCCCTCTCGGTGAGGCCGGCGTCGGTGTAACCGCGCTCGGTGAACACGTCCAGCGCGGCGTCCAGCAGCGCCCCGGACCGTCCGGTCCTGGCCACCGGGCGGACCACGGCGGCGACACGCAGGCCGCCCATGTGGTCCGCCCGGGCCGGTGCGGTCATTCGGCCGCGGCGAGCAGCCGTGCCTCGCTCTCCTCGTACAGGCGCCGGCTCTCCAGGCTGTCGGCGGCGCGGCGCCGGTGCTCCACACGGCTGCCCAGCCAGCCCGCCAGGTAGCCGAACGGGATGGAGACCAGTCCGGTGGACTGCATGGGGAACCAGTGGAAGTCCGCGTGCGGGAAGACCGCGGCCGGCGTGCCCGAGACGGCCTTGGAGAAGGCCATCAGCACCAGCGCGCAGGCCGCACCGCCGTACAGGCTCGCGAGCAGGCCCGTGCGCGTGAAGCCCCGCCAGAACAGTGAGTACGTCAGCGCGGGGGCCACGGCCGACGCCCCTACGCAGATCGCGAGCGTGGTCAGTACGCCGACGTCCCAGTCCTGGACCAGGACGGAGAGGGCGATGGCGGCGACACCCACGGCCGCGCTCGTCCAGGCCGCCACGGTCATCTCCGTACGCGGCTCGGCCCGGCCCCGCCGCACGGCGTGGGCGAACAGGTCGTGGGCGAGCGACGAGGCCGCGGCCAGGGTCATTCCGGCGACGGAGGACAGGAGCGTGATGAACACCGTGCCCGCCATGGCCGCGTAGAGAACCGTGGTGCCCACGGTGCCGGCTCCGTCGCCGAGCGCCCGGGACAGCATGAGCACCGACGTCCTTCCGTGCGGGTCGGCCGCGGTGATGAACCGCGAGCCCACCAGCGCCGCCGCGCCCGTACCCATGATGATCACGAGCAGGCAGAACGTGGTGACCGTGCCGACCGCCCAGGACATGGAGCGGCGCACGGCCGGCACGTCCCGCGCGGAGTACAGGCGCATCGTGATGTGGGGCAGGCAGGCGGCGCCGAGGATCACGGTGATCTGGAGACTGGCGAAGTCCAGCCGGTCGACCGCCGAGGTGCCGAGCTGGAGACCCTGCTGGAAGAAGGCGGGGCCCGCTCCGCTGCCGCGCCGGGCGGCCCGCAGCACCGCCTCCGGGCTCCAGTGGAAGCGGTTCAGGACGAGGACGGCGACGGCGGCGCTGGTGCCGAGCAGGAGGACGATCTTGATCATCTGGATGAGCGCGGTGCCCTTGATGCCGCCGAGCGCCGCGTAGATGATCATCAGGCTGCCGACGAGGACGATGCACGCCGTCCGGGCGCCGGCCACGTGCGGGATGCCCAGGATGAAGGTGAGCAGCGACCCGGCTCCGGAGAGCTGGACGACCAGGAAGGGGAGGGTCGCGCAGAGGGTCACCGCGCAGGAGGCGATACGGGTCGCACGCCCCGGAAGGTTGCGCGCCAGAACGTCGCCCATGGTGAAACTGCCGGCGTTGCGCAACGGTTCGGCCAGCAGGAACATCAGCAGCACCAGCGAGAGGGCGGTGCTGACGGCCAGGACGTAACCGTCGTATCCGGCGAGCGCGATGATGCCGGTGGTGCTCAGCACCGTGGCCGCCGAGATGTAGTCGCCCGCGATCGCCAGGCCGTTCTTGAGGGGGGTGAGCGAGAGGTAGCCGGTGTAGAAGTTCGTCAGGTCGTCGCGGTCCGGTCCCGCCATCACGCACATCAGCAGGGTGAGGGTCACCAGCGTGGTGAACAGGACCAGGACGACGGTCTGCGTCCCTGTGCCGAAGTCGTTCATCTCGCCACCCCGGCTTCCCGTTCCGGCCGCCTGACCGACCGCTCCCGCACGGCCCGCGCCAGCGGGTCCACGGAGCGTCGGGCACTGCGTCCGTACCAGAGGACCGCCGCGAAGGTGACGACGAGCTGGAGGACCCCCACGGCCATGCCCAGGCTCAGGTCACCGGCGATCTCGGCCCCCATCAGGTCGGGCGCGCAGCAGGACAGCACGACGTACACCACGAAGGAGCCGAGCGCGGTGAGGGTGGAGACGCGGCGCAGCACGCGGTAGGCCGAGCGCAGGGCGTCGAGGTCGCCGCCGTACCGGTCGGGTTCGGGCGCGGGCGGCCGGTGCCGGGGCGGCTGCCCGTACGGGTCGGGCCAGGGGTCGTCGTAGGGGTACGGGTGACCCTGCGCAGCGCCGTGTCCGTACGGCGTGTGCCGTTCGGGTGACGCGCGCCAGGGGGTGTGGTCGGATGATACGGCCGGCGGTCGCGGCCATCCCGGCTGTGCCGGTGGCGGGTACGGGTACGGGCTGTCGTCGGGACGTGTCATCGCATGGCCTTCCGGTGCGGCGGGGGTGCGTGGGAGGTCGGCGGTGAAGCTCGGTGCGCCGGCGCACGATACCGACTGGTTGGAATGCCTGGTAAGGCCGCCGAGTGTCACGTTTCGAGGTCGAAGTGATGAGCGTTCGGCGGTCACTGTCGGACGGTGATCGTTCGACGGGTGGCGACCCCGGCCACGGGACCGTAGCCTCTGAGTCGCGGGGGTGATGTGTGGGGAATATCACGTCCGCAGGCGTACCTACTGGTCGGTATGGTCTCGGGGGAACCCCAACGACAGGAGGCGCAAGTGTCCGCGACCAACCGGCAGATCCGCCTGGCAGCCCGGCCCGTGGGGGACGTGAAGCCCGAGGACTGGGAGCACCGGAGCGTCCCCGTCGAGGAACCCGGCCCCGGCCGGTTCGCGGGCCGCACGCTCGCCGTCTCCCTGGACCCGGCCATGCGCGGCTGGCTCGACGACCGCCCCTCCTACCTGCCGCCGGTGGGCATCGGCGAGGTGATGCGCGCGGGATCGGTCGTCGAGGTCACCGCCTCCGAGCACCCCGACTTCCAGCCGGGCGATCACGTGGTCGGTACGTTCGGCGTGCAGGAGTACGTGGTCTCCGACGGCCGGGGCGCGATGAAGGTCGACACCTCCCTCGCCCCGCCCTCGACGTATCTCGGAGCGCTCGGCATGCCCGGCATGACCGCCTACTTCGGCCTGCTGGACGTCGGGGCGCTGAAGGACGGCGAGACCGTCGTGGTGTCCGGGGCCGCCGGCGCGGTCGGCTCCATCGCGGGCCAGATCGCGAAGGCCAAGGGATGCCGGGTCGTCGGTATCGCCGGAGGGCCGGAGAAGTGCGCGCTGCTCACCGGCGAACTCGGATTCGACGCGGCGATCGACTACCGGGCCGACGACGTCAGGAAGGCGCTGCGCGAGCACGCCCCCGACGGCATCGACGTCTACTTCGACAACGTCGGCGGGGACATCCTCGACGCCGCGCTGACCCGCCTGGCGATGCACGCGCGGGTCGTGATCTGCGGCGCGATCAGCCAGTACAACAACGCGACGCCCGTCCAGGGCCCCTCCAACTACCTCTCGCTGCTGGTGCGGCGCGCCCGGATGGAGGGCTTCGTCGTCTTCGACTACGCCGAGCGCTACGCGGAGGCGGCCCGGGAGATCTCCGCCTGGATCAGGGCCGGCCGCATCAAGGTCAAGGAGCACGTGGTGCGGGGCACCGTGGACGACTTCCCCGAGACCTTCCAGATGCTCTTCCGCGGTGAGAACGTCGGCAAGCTCGTGCTGGAGCTGGCGTGACCGCCGCCCCGCTGCGGGAACAGGACGGCGACGGCGTGCTCCGGGGGAAGGTGGCGATCGTCACCGGCGCCGCCGGCGGGCTGGGCCGGGCCACGGCGCTGGGACTGGCGAGGGCCGGCGCGCGCGTGGTCGTCGCGGACCTCGACGCGCGGGGCGGCCGGGAAGTGGCCGACCTGGTCGGCGGCCGGTTCCGCGCCTGCGACGTCTCCGACCTAGACGCCAACCGCGCACTCGTGGAGTTCGCCCAGGAGACGTACGGCGGTGTCGACATCGCGCTGCTCAACGCGGGCGTGGCGACCGGATGCGGCGTCGGCGAGGACTTCGACCCCGCGCGCTACCGCCGGGCGATGGGGGCCAACCTCGACGGCGTGGTCTTCGGCACCCACGCGGTGCTGCCCGCACTGCGGGCCCGCGGCGGCGGATCGATCGTGGCGACCGCGTCCCTGGCGGGCCTGGCGGCCGTACCGCTCGATCCCCTCTACGCGGCCAACAAGCACGCGGTCGTGGGACTCGCCCGCTCCCTGGGGCCGGCTCTCGCGCCGGAGAACGTGCGCTTCAACGCGGTCTGCCCCGGGTTCGCCGAATCGCGGATCATCGACCCGCTGCGCGGCATGCTCTCCGACCAGGGCATGCCGGTCATCCCGGCCGAGACCGTGGCCGACACGGTGCTGCGGATCCTCACCGGCGACGGCACGGGGGAGTGCTGGTTCATCCAGGCCGGCCGTGAGCCCGAACCGTTCCGCTTCCGCAACGTCCCCGGCCCGGGCGCAGCCCTCGCGGTCTGAGAGGTTCCGGGGAGGCGGGGTCTGACGACGATCGGAGGGTGAGCCGCGTCGCATCGGGGCTGCGGGGGCTTGCTGTGCAACGAGTTGCATAGAAGGATCACCGCCGTGGCGCTCGAACACGCGATCTTGGTGTCGCTTCTGGAGAAGCCGGGATCCGGCTATGAGCTGGCCCGGCGCTTCGAGCGGTCCATCGGCTACTTCTGGACCGCGACGCACCAGCAGATCTACCGCGTGCTCAAGCGCATGGAGGACGACGGCTGGGTCGACGCCCGGGTCGTCCCGCAGCAGGGCCGGCCGGACAAGAAGGAGTACAGCGTCGCCGACCTCGGCCGGGCCGCGCTGTCCTCCTGGCTGCACGATCCGATCGAGCCGGAGAGCGTCCGCCACGACCTGGCCGTGAAGATCCGGGGCGCCGCCTTCGACGACCCGGCCGCGTTGATCCGCGAGGTGGAGCGGCACCGGCAGGCGCACCATGACCGCCTGGCGCGCTACCTCGCGGGAGAGGCACGGGACTTCGCGGCGCCCGGGGCGAGCGCGGCCGGCCCGCAGGGGCCGCCCGACGCGGAGCGGGAGCTCCAGCACGTCGTCCTGCGCGGCGGCATCGCGTACGAGCGCATGATGATCGACTGGCTGGACGACGTGCTCGCCACGCTGGCCGGGTTCGGTCCGGACCGCTGATCGCCGACCTTCGCCGGGTCCTCCCGACTCCCACCCTCCACCAGCCGAAAGGCGTCTCAGCATGGCTGACCAGCTGCTGTTCAACCCGCGCACGTACGACCCCGCGCACTTCGACCACGAGACGCGCCGTCTGCTGCGCGCCACCGTCGACTGGTTCGAGGAACGCGGCAAGGGGCGGCTGCTCGAGGACTACCGCAACCGCGCCTGGCTCGGTGACTTCCTCGCCTTCGCGGCGAAGGAGAACCTGTTCGCCACCTTCCTGACGCCGTCGTCCGCCGCGGGCGAGGCGGAACCGGACAAGCGGTGGGACACGGCCCGGATCGCCGCGCTCAACGAGATCCTCGGCTTCTACGGCCTGGACTACTGGTACGCCTGGCAGGTGACGATCCTGGGCCTCGGACCCGTCTGGCAGAGCGACAACGCGGCCGCCCGCTCCCGTGCCGCCGAACTCCTCTCCCAGGGGGAGGTGTTCGCGTTCGGCCTGTCCGAGAAGGCGCACGGCGCCGACATCTACTCGACCGACATGCTGCTCGAACCGGACGGCGACGGCGGCTTCCGGGCCACCGGCTCCAAGTACTACATCGGCAACGGCAACGCCGCCGGCCTCGTGTCGGTCTTCGGCCGCCGTGCCGACGTCGAGGGGCCCGACGGCTACGTGTTCTTCGCCGCCGACAGCCGTCACCCGGCCTACCGCCTGGTCAAGAACGTCGTCGACTCCTCCAAGTTCGTCAGCGAGTTCCGGCTGGAGGACTACCCCGTGGCGGCCGAGGACGTCCTGCACACCGGGCGCGCCGCCTTCGACGCCGCCCTCAACACCGTCAACGTCGGCAAGTTCAATTTGTGCACCGCGTCGATCGGTATCTGCGAGCACGCGATGTACGAAGCGGTCACCCACGCCCACAACCGTGTCCTCTACGGCCGGCCCGTCACCGGATTCCCGCACGTGCGCCGCGAGTTGACCGACGCCTACGTCAGGCTCGTCGGCATGAAGCAGTTCAGCGACCGCGCTGTCGACTACTTCCGCTCCGCCGGCCCGGACGACCGCCGCTACCTCCTCTTCAACCCGATGACGAAGATGAAGGTGACCACGGAGGGCGAGAAGGTCATCGACCTCATGTGGGACGTCATCGCGGCCAAGGGCTTCGAGAAGGACAACTACTTCGGCCAGGCGGCCGTGGAGATCCGCGGTCTGCCGAAGCTGGAGGGCACCGTCCACGTCAACCTGGCGCTGATCCTCAAGTTCCTGCGCAGCCACCTCCTCGACCCGGCCGACCACCCCGCCGTGCCGACCCGCCTCGACGCGGCCGACGACGACTTCCTGTTCCGGCAGGGACCGGCCCGCGGCCTCGGCTCGGTGCGCTTCCACGACTGGCGGCCCGCCTTCGACACGTACGCCCATCTGCCCAACGTGGCCCGCTTCCGCGAACAGGCCGACGCGCTCTGCGCGTTCGTCGCCTCGGCCGCCCCCGACGCGGAGCAGAGCCGCGACCTCGACCTCGTCCTCGCGGTCGGCCAGCTCTTCGCCCTCGTCGTGCACGGGCAGCTCGTCCTGGAGCAGGCCGCGCTGACCGGACTCGACGAGGACGTGCTCGACGAGCTCTTCGCCGTCCTCATACGCGACTTCTCGGCCCACGCCGTCGAACTGCACGGCAAGGACTCGGCGACCGAGCAGCAGCAGACCTGGGCCCTCGGCGCGGTCCGGCGGCCGGTCGTCGACGAGGCACGCACCGAGCGGGTCTGGCAGCGGGTCGAGGCGCTGTCCGGCGCCTACGAGATGGCCCCGTAAGCGGCGGAACTCCGCCCCGTCGGTGGCCTGGCCGCGCGGCCCGGCCACCGGTCCGTCGAGGGTGTCCGTGCCGTTCTCACCCGAGGCGCGGCGCCGTTCGGCCCAGCCCGCCGGGGCATACGGCTCCACGTTCGCACGGAGGTTTTACCGTCCCGTGCTTGTCGCCCCCGCTGGTCCGTCGGATTCTTGGTCACCATGCCCTCGGGCAGCTGGTTCTGCTGGTCACGGGGGGTGCGACGGGGTCCCTCCGCGCTGAGCGGGGGAGTGTCATGCACCTGGAGTTCCGGCACCTCCGTGTCCTGCTCACCGTCGCCGAGGCCGGCAGCATCCGCAAGGCCGCCGCACGGCTGCAGCTGTCCCAGCCGGCCACGAGCGCCCAGCTGAAACGGATCGAACACGAGCTGGGCGGGCCGCTGTTCGTCCGTGGGGCGGACGGGGTGACGCCGAACGAGAACGGGGAGTACGTCCTGCGCTGTGCCCGTGACCTGGTCGGCGGCTTCGACCGGCTCCGCGAGTACGCGCGGGCGGCGGCCGAGGCGGACCGGCAGGCCGCCGCGCCGCTGAGAGCCGGCGGAACCGCGGGCCCGCTGGTCTCCCTGCTGGTCTCCGCCCTCTTCGAACTCGTCCCGGAACGCCGGCTCACCATAGACGCCCGCCGTTCCGTACACGCCCTGGTGAAGTCGCTGAGCCTGTCGAAGTGCGACATCGCGGTGTACGGCGAGTTCCCCGGCTTCCCCCTTCCGGTGGGCGAGTCGGTGGCGACCCGCACGCTGCTGCGCGAGCCGGTCTTCGTCCTGCTCGCCGAGGACCACCCGCTGGCGCGCCAGGACGCGGTGGGTCTTCACGAACTGGCCGACGAGGAGTGGGTCATGCCGGAGGCCGACGAGAGCGGTGTGCACGCGTACCTCCGGCTCACCTGCCGGGCGGCGGGATTCACGCCGCGCATCGCCCATGTGACGCCGGACCTGTCCGTGGCCCAGCTCCTGGTCGCCGGCCGGCGCGCGGTCTGCGGGGTGTGGCCGACCGCCGACGTCTCCGCCCAAGGAACGGTGCAACGGCCCCTCACCGGGGTCCCGTTGCACCGACGGCTGCTGCTGGCCCGGAACACCCGGACGGTGCCCGCCGAGCTCGCCGACGCGGCCGGCGAGCGGCTGCTCGCCGCCTATCTCGCGCTGGTGCGGCAGCGGCCGCCGTACCTGGCCTGGTGGCAGGACGGGGGCGAGGAGTTCGCCCGCGGCGCGGACCTGTGACCGGCCCGGGGGGCACACGCCCAGGACCCCTATAACCCCGCGGTTATATCCCAGCTGGAGTCACGTCAGGAACATGTCACTGGGTGAACACTTCGCGTCAACGTCCCAGGACGTCGTCACCCCACGACGAGCGAAGGAATCACCCCCTCATGTCCCGTCCCCTGCTTGCCCTTTCCGCGATGGTCGCCGCCGGCGTCATCACCACGGGTGCCATGGCCGCGCCCGCGCACTCGCAGACCGACACCGTGCGGCGCGAAGCCCCGGCCCGTGACACGGCCCACGACACGGCCCGCGCCGCGGCGATATCCCACGCCAGGGCGAACGTGGCCCGGCATGCCGGCACCTTCGGCTTCGGCGCCGGCCAACGGCTGCACGTCAAGGACGTCGTCATCGACCCGGACGGCACCCAGCACGTCCGCTTCGAGCGGACCTACCACGGACTCCCCGTCGTCGGCGGCGACTTCGTCGTCCACCAGAAGGCCGACGGCTCGCTCAGAGGCTCCACCCGCGCCAAGGCCCACGCGGTGCAGCTCGCGTCCGTCACCCCCGCCGTCGGCGCCAAGAGCACCGCGGCCGGCGCGCTGAAGCGCTCGCACGGACTGGTGCGAGAGGCCAGGTCCACGCCGGAGCTGATCGTGTGGGCCGCCGACGGCACCCCGCGCCTGGCCTGGCGCACCACCGTGCAGGGCGTGGGCGACAAGGGCCAGCCGCACGGCGAGGTCTTCGTCACCGACGCCACCACCGGCAAGGCGATCGAGAACTACGACGCCGAGCGCGAGGCGACCGGCACCGGCCACTCCGAGTACACCGGTGACGTCCCCATCGACACCACCCAGCAGGCCGACGGCTCCTTCGCCCTGATCGACCCGGTACGCGGCCACGTGACCAAGGACGCCCACAACCTCTCGTCCTCGTCCGTGAAGAGCTCCTCCGGCACCCTGTTCACCGACGCCGACAACGTCTGGGGCGACGGCAGGAAGTTTTCCACCGACCGCGCCACCGCCGCCGTCGACGCGCACGTCAACACCGCGGAGACGTTCGACTACTACAAGAAGACCTTCGGCCGCAACGGCATCAAGAACGACGGCCGCGGCGCCACCGTCTTCGTCCACGTCGGCACGCACTGGGACAACGCCCAGTGGTCCGACTCCTGCTTCTGCATGATGACCGGCGACGGCGACGGCTCCACCGACCCCGAGCAGGTCGACCTGGACACCATGGGCCACGAGATGACCCACGGCGTCACCTCGGCCACCGCCAACCTGCGCTACAGCGGTGAGTCCGGCGGCCTGAACGAGGCCACCAGCGACATCCTCGGCACCATGGTCGAGTGGTACGCCGACAACCCGGTGGACACGCCCGACTACCTCTTCAGCGACCAGTCCACCCCGCCGTGGCTGCGCCGCTTCGACAAGCCGTCCCTGGACGGCCGCTCGGCCGACTGCTGGTCCAAGTCGGTCGGCCGGCTGGACGTGCACTACTCCTCGGGCGTCGCCAACCACTGGTTCTACCTCGCCAGCGAGGGCAGCGGCGCCAAGACCGTCAACGGCGTCTCCTACAACAGCCCCACCTGCAACGGCTCCACCGTCACGGGCATCGGCAACCAGAAGGCCTCCGCCATCTGGTACCGGGCGCTGACCGTCTACATGACCTCCACCACCGACTACAAGGCGGCCCGCACCGCGACCCTGAACGCGGCGAAGGACCTGTACGGCGCCTCGAGCCCCGAGTACGCCACCACGGCCGCCGCCTGGAGCGCGGTCAGCGTCTCCTGACCCGTCACCGCGGTCCCCGACCGCGCACGGGCCTCCCGGCCCCGTGAGAGCCACCCGGGCGACGACGAGGAGTCCACCGTCGTCGCCCGGGTCCAGGCGCGGGGGTGACTGTCGGGTTCGTCCCGACCTTGTCCAGTAATCGGCTCGCGCTTGCGGCGGGCCGCTTCCCCGGGCCGCCGTCCACCGGCCTCAGGGGACGGCCAGCTCGGCCCAGATCGTCTTCCCGGACGCGGTGTACCGCGTGCCCCAGCGCTGGGACACCTGGGCCACGAGGAACAGACCGCGGCCCCCCTCGTCGTCCCGGCGCGCCCGCCGCAGGTGGGGCGCCGTGTGCGCGTTGTCCGACACCTCGCACAGCAGGCAGCGGTCCCTGATCAGCCGCAGCGTGACGGGCCCGGTGGCGTACCGGATGCCGTTGGTGACCAGTTCGCTCACCACGAGTTCGGCGGTGAACGCCAGCTCGGACAGCCCCCAGTTCGCCAGCTGCCGCTCGGTGAGCGTGCGGGCCCGCGCCACCATGGCCGGGTCCGGCGGCAGCTCCAGGTCCGCCACCCGGCCGGAGTCGAGCCGCCGGGTGCGCACCAGCAGCAGCGTGGCGTCGTCCGCCTGCGGCCCCGGCGGCAGCGACGACAGTGCCCGGTCGCACAGCTCCTCCACCGGGCACCGCTGCCAGGACAGGACCTGGGCCAGGCGGTCGATCCCGCTGTCGATGTCGGTGCGCCGGTCCTCCACCACCCCGTCCGTGAAGAGGGCCACCAGACTGCCGCTGGACAGGCTCAGCTCGACGTTCTCGTACGGCAGGCCGCCCAGCCCCAGTGGCGGCCCCGGCGCCAGCGCGGACAGCGCCACCGCGCCGTTGGTGTCGGCCACGACGGGCGGGGGATGGCCCGCGCTCGCCCAGACGCACCGGCCGCTGACCGGGTCGTAGATCGCGTAGAGGCAGGTCACCCCGAGCGCCTCGTCGCTCAGCCCGTCGTGCGGCTCGGTCTCGGAGTCCTGCGCGACCAGGTCGTCGAGGCGGGTGAGCAGCTCGGCCGGATCCAGGTCCAGCAGCGCCAGGGTCCGCACGGTGGCGCGCAACCGCCCCATGGTGGCGGCCGCGTGGACACCGTGGCCCACCACGTCACCGACGGTCAGGCCCACTCGGGCCCCGGACAGCGGGATCACGTCGAACCAGTCGCCCCCCACGCCCACCCGGCTGTCGGCGGGCAGGTAGCGGTACGCCACGTCGACCGCGCTCTGCTGGGGCAGATGCTGCGGCAGCAGGCTGCGCTGGAGCACCAGGGCCGCCGCGTGCTGGCTGGTGTAACGGCGGGCGTTGTCGATGCCCACGGCGGCCCGCTCCGCCAGTTCCACGGCGAGCGTCTGCTCCTCGGCGCCGAACGGGTCCGGGTTGCTGCTGCGCCGGAACGTGGCGAGCCCCAGGACCGCGTCACGGGCGAGCAGCGGCACGAACAGGCAGTGGCCACAGGCGGCCGGCCCCGTCCCGTCCGATACCCGGGGCGGCGGGGCGTCCAGGACCGGGCGGCTGGAGGCCAGACTCCGTGCCTGCGGTGACGACGGCGGGTAGGAGACCGGGCTGGTCCGGAACTCCTCCGGGGTGCGGCCGTGCATCCGCAGCAGACTGTGGCCCGGCGCGGAGCCCGTCGGCGGCTGCCGCCCCTCGATGACCGCGGGCGGCAGGTCCACCAGTACCTCGTCGGCCAGTTGCGGCACCGCGACGTCGGACAGCTCCGCCGCCGTGCGCCGCACGTCCAGCGAGGCACCGATCCGCTTGCCCGCCCGCACCAGCAGCGACAGGCGTTCCTGGGCGCGGTAGCGCTCCGTGATGTCAAGGGACTCCTCGAAAAGGCCCAGTGGTTCGCCCCGGGCGTCCAGCAGCCGGTGGTAGGAGCAGGACCAGACGTGCTCGCGCACCGGGTCGGCGGGGGCCCGCCCGCGGTAGTGCATGCCCGTGATCGGCTCGCCCGTCGCCATCACGTGCTCGATGATCTGGTCCTCGTCCGGGGGATGGTGGCGGGAGATGAACTCCCCCTCGGGGAAGAGGTCACCGGCCGGGCGGCCCACGTACTGGGCGATCCCCCCGAGCTCCAGATCGGTGGAGACGTTCCCCCACACGACGCGCGCCTCCGTGTCGAAGATCGTCAGACCGACGGAGGACTCGGTCGCCAGCCCCTGCAGCATCGCCAGCTGCGCCTCCCAGCCGCGCTGCGCCTCCAGTTCGGCCGCGACCACGACCGTCGCCGCCGCGCCCCGGTGCGCGAGCGGGCTGAACGTCACGGCCGCGCGCAGGGTGCGCCCGTCCCGGCGGCACAGGTCGAGGACGGTGCCGCGGGGCCCGCGCGCCCTGCACAGGCCGGACAGCCGCTGCTCGGGGGACGCCGCCAGCAGGTGCTCGGCCGGCCGGCCGAGCACGTCGTCGGGGGAGTGCCCGAGCAGGCGCTGGGCGGAGGAGCTCCATCCGGATATCAGGCCGTCCGCGTCGAGTACCGCGGCGGCAGCCTTGGAGAGGTCCAGAGGACTGTGGAAATCGACGTCGGCCGCATTCGGAAAACGATCCATGACACCGCTTCCCTTCGTGCCCCCTCAGCATCCCGTGCCGCACGACGGACGACAACCGCACACGCGACCGCCCCCGTCGGCACCGGTGCGACCCGGGCGCCGCCGCGCCCCGGAGGCGTGCGCGGCGGCGGCTGCGGGACCACCATGGAGGGACGGCCGGGGTAGCACGGCGGGGCGGCAGGGACCGGGGGCGACGGCCCGGCCCCG
>NZ_JAJSZC010000023.1:13693-63332 GCF_036815105.1 Streptomyces sp. IBSBF 3136 | reverse complement strand
ACGTCCGGCTCCGCGTCTCGGGTGGGGTTGCAGGTGGGGCGGTTGTAGCTCGCCCTGTCCGCGGAGCCGGACGTGTCGGGGGCGGGTGGCAGCTGCGTGTCGTCGGCCTGGAGGTCTTCCAGGCGGTCGCGGTCGGCGTCGGTGACCCAGAAGCGGTGCTGTTTCGTGGCGGTGCGGAACTGGATGGGCACGATCAGCCCGGCGGCGGTGCCGCGGACGAGGTCGTCGAAGAGGATGCCGTGGGGTGTGGGGGTGGCGTGTGCCTTGCCGCAGCGTCGCACCCCGTGCGGGCAGGGGTGGACGGCGTGGACGTCGCAGCGCCAGAAGTCCAGGGTGCGAAAGCCGGAGACGACACGGAGGTCGCCGGTCTTGGCGATGACGTAGGCGGGGAGGTTGTTGCTGCGGGTCCACTGGCTGTCGTGCCGGTTGGCGTAGTCGGCCCGGTCGGTGTGCCAGGCGGGAGTGATGCCGTTCTTCTCCGCCCTGGAGGCGCGTGCCCGGACGCTGCGGGGGCCTTCGGTGCCGGCGGAGGAGAGCTGGATCTCCCAGCCGATGCGCCGTCCGTCGGCGCCCTCGATGAGGGTGTCGGTCTGGATCCAGCTGCGTCCCACCCGGGTACGGACCTCGCTGTCCCCCGCGTAACCGCCCTGATGGGCGGCTTTCAGGATGCGCTCCTGGTAGGCATTGTGCTCGTCGCTGACAGGAGCGGTGTGGCGTTCCTCGTCCTCTGCACGCTCATGGACGGCTTCGCGCCTGCCGTTCCGCACCCGCAGGAACATCGGCGCCTCCACGCCGGCTTCCTGGCACACGCCCCCGCACTGCAGCTCCCGCTCCCGTACCGGCACTCCCCGCGCCGAGTACATGCGGTCCATGGCGTAGACCGTGCCCCACAGATCCTCGTACTCCTCGTGCCCCAGGTCCGCCCGGGTCAGATCCAGATAGATCCGCAGCTTCCTGTGCCAGACGATGTTGGCCACCCACAACCGCCCTTCCCCACACGAACACCGACACAACCGACGGTAGAGGCGGCCACTGACAAAGCATCAGGTGCAGGGCGGCCAGCCGTACCTATCAGGCCACGCGACAGACACGCCTCATGTGACCAGGAGGCCCTTTCCTGCCGGCGGCCCGGACACACTGTCGGGCCGCCGTGCAGCAGGGGCCTTCCATCACGGCGTCGCAGCCCTCCTGGCGGCGGGCCGCCGCATCACGCGCATCCCGGCGTCGCAGCCCGCTGGCCGAGCTGACCTACCCCGCCGACCGATGCCAGTTCCTCACAGGGCACAAGGAACGAAGTTGACGGCAATCTATACAACCGTCTAGCAGCCCAGGTTATAGACCGAGGTGCCATTTCCCGTACGATGCAGAGGACTCACCGCAAAACAACTGGCTGGCCGGGCCTCACGTCCGGGAAGCCATCAGGGGGCCCGAAGCCGGCGGCCACCAGCGACAGACCCCCTGCGGCGAGTACTGCAGTCACCGAGCCCGGCCGTCCATGATGCGGCCGGGCTCACTGCTGAGCACGACCCTCTCGGCGGGGCGATCCGGCTTCCCGGTCACGACCAGAAAGACCGCAGTACGTCGATGGCCGTGACGATCACAGGCGCCCAGTCGACGAACGCCTGACGCCAGGTCAGGACTTGTTCGTAACAGGTGCAGTGCTCGTGCTGGTCCATCGCTGCTTCACCTCACTTAGCCCCAGACAGCCCCTGGGGAGGGGACCTTGCCCTGAGTGAGCAAGGCGCTTGAGGGGGCCGTGTGGTGAAGCAGCCCCAAGCATAGGGCAGTTGGTTTTGGGAGTAGGACCGGAGCTTCCCGAAAACCACTACTTATTGGGGTTCAAGTAGTTATCCAACCACTAGATGTGGGGGTCAGTGTGTGTACCGAGGTGTCGGCGCATGTCGCCTGCTCAGGCCAGCCGACATCAGTGTTTGATCCGATGCTGCTGGCCTGTGGGCAGTGGGTGAAGGGCAGGAGAAACACTCGTTCTGGTGAGAGAAAACCGACTCCGCCCATGCTCAACCCCCGACGGCGGAGACACGCAGTACTGACGTGCCGCCACTGGCAACCGCCCACCGACACCTAACCGGCACATCGCGACGGCCCCGCGCTGCGCGGGTGGGGGTCGCCTCGGACGCCACAGTTGCGCACCCCCCAAACCCCGCGCCTCGTACAGACCAGCCACGGCAGGTCAGCGGCTCACTACTTGCACGATGCCGAGTACGAGGCCGGCCAGCACGCCCGTAGCGGTGACAGCAATAGCGATCGGCTGAGTGAGCGCCGGACGGCGGTAGACGAGACAGCCGAGGAAGACCACTCCGGCTCCGCCGACCACGGCGGTAAGCAGAGCAACGAGCAAGGCGAGCACGGTGATGGCAGACATGGAGTCCCCCTGTGGGTCAGGCTCGCGGACCGTCCGCGAGCAGGGATGGCGGAGCATGGACGCTCCCCGGCCCTTACGTCTTGGCCGACGACGCATCGACAGCACCGGGATTGGCCGCGCCATAGTCGTGGAAGCAGGGGCAAGCCCCGCAACCACGCTCTGAGCAGCGGATTTACCGGCAGCTGTGAACCCGCTCACACAATCCGGAGAGGCGGGGCCGACAGCGCTGCGGCGGCCTTGACTGTCCTCAGCAGGGATCCCACATTCAATAGATCCAAGCGGTCTTGTGAGCCTCAGATCAGGTAGCGCCGCCCCTACCTATGTAGTCGGGCGGGTGTGACGCCCCCCAGGCGGCTTCACGTCCACTCAGCGCGCACCCTCGTGCGGGCCCCGGCTCAACCGCCGACGTCTAGCCTTCTCGCATGGGGAAGCAGCAGCGATATCCCGACCCGTCACCGGAGGGAGAGGAGACTGCCCGCCACTTCGTGCAGCAGTGGGCGGAAGCGGTCATCCGACAGGCCCACCACACCCGCCAGGCGCGGAAGGACAGCGCCGCTAACTCGCGGGCCTACGACCTCGCCGAAGACTTCAGCCCGCCCCTTGAGCAGCTCCAGGCCGACTTCCGCACGCAGTGGGCCGAGGAACACCTCCTCATCTGGTGCGCCCACCAGCTCGAGCGCTGGCGCGGTCGTCTCGCTCACGAGCGGGGCGAGGAGCTGCCACCCGAGAACAAGGCCCTCAAGCTCGTCCGCGACGCCCTGGAACACCTCGAAGAGGCCGCCTTCACCGAACGCGCCGCCCGCTCTCCGGAAGACAAGGGATCCGCCGGCCGGGCCCTCCGCGACCTTCCCGAGCAGCAACTGCGCCTGGTGCTCGGAGGCCACAGCCTCTTCGAGGTCCTGGACGCGGAACAACTCGACGAGGAGGCCCTCAAGATCGTGCAGTCCGTCGAGGACGAACTGGAGGAGCGAGCCGTGGCCGCGTATCAGGACCTCCTGAGCGGACGCTGACCCTCACCGCTGTCCTGTGCCGGGGCACTACCGGGACCTGACCGGCCCGCCGACGGGTTCGTCGTGGTGGCTGTGGCGAGTTCAGGCGATGCAGAACTTGTGGGCGGCCGCACCGCGCCCACTGAGGGTGGTCCAGGATGGCGTCGGAGTCGGTGACCGTCGGCGCCCTCGAGGAACACGGCCAGGTCTAGGTCGCCGTGGGCGACGCCGAGAGCTCGTTCCAGCCGTTGTGGTGCACGGTGGCTCTCCGGCCGGCCGAGATTGAAGGCCAGCGGACGACGATCGGGGCGCTGCTCACGCCGCCTCCCTCCGTGCCCCGGACCGGCGCAAAGGGCGAATCCGAGAGCCCTCTGGACATGTGCGACTGCAACCTCCGTGTGTCAGCAGTGGCCTTGGCGCTCGGCGCGTTGTGCTATCCGGCGCCGGATAGCTTCGCGCTGCCCGAGGTCGAGGGCCGGTGCGCTACCGAGGACGTCGCGAAACTTGCTGATCAGGTTGTGTGCGCTGTCCGCGTGCCCTGCCGGCCGTGCGTCCGCAGGCGGCGGCACAGTCTGATCAAGGCGTCCGCGATGTCCCCGAGGCCAAGAAGACCGGCACTCCCATGGATGAGAGCGGGCACGGCTGCCTGTTCTGGATCGCGTGGAAGGTCGGCGGCATAGCGGTGATCCTGCTGCTCGGTGCCGCATTGCCTCAGTAGTTCTGACTACCGGCGCGGCCAGGGTGGCCTAGGACGCGCCGGGGTAACCAGTTCGGCTGCGCACAGTGGTTTGCGGCTGGTGACACGGTATTGCCGGCCGGCACCCCTACCGGCGGGACAAGGCGAGGGCGAGCGTCACGACCAAGGTCACGCCTGTGAGCGCCGTTCCGAGAGGCCCACTCAGGCTCGGGTGGCGCCACGTCAGGTAGGCGAGCCCGACGAAGACGAGCACAATTACGAGCACTAGGACCAGGATCAGCAGCGGCCAGACCGCGGGGGTGGGCGGCACCGTAGGGCCCTGGCGATGCGATCCCCCAGGGGAAGGCGTGGTTGAAGGCATGACACTTCCTTGTCTGAGCGTGTTGGGGCCACGCGTGAGTTGGGCAGCGGAACCGTGAGCTACGAGGGTGCTAGTCCCGCAAGTTCCGGCCCGGAGGTGGCTTCGAAGTCCTCGAGCGAGTCGAACGCCTGGTACACAGGGGCGAACCGCAGCCAGGCAGTGGGGGCCGACCTGGCAAGCCAGGTCGGCCTCTACGCCTCTCCTAGGCGACGCACCCGGTCCGCGCGTCGGTCAGCGGTGGGCCAAGGGACCGCCGCACATCGATCCCTTGGCGTGTGGTCAGCCGCGTGTGTGGGACGTGTCCGGGCCGGACCGGCGGTTCCCAACACCGTCCCCGGTCTCCCTGCCAGTGAGTTGGTTGGCAAGCCGCTTCACCTTCCGGCGGACCTGCTCGCCGACGACCTCCGGCTGTGAGACGCCGACGACCCGAGCGGCTTCCGGCCAGCTGTTGACCCCGGGGCGGCTACGTGCCATGGTCACCGCCTGCTCTTTCTCGGAGAGAGCCTCCAGGATCTGGACCAGGCGCGGGTCGTCGAAGCCCTCGAAGCCGGTGTCGGCAGCGGGCTGCCCGGAGAGCACGTCGTACAGGGTCATCCCATCGCCGAGCGGGGCGTCGAGCAATCGCACGCGTTCCCGGTTGGCCTGGCGGAGCCAGATCGGCTTGAGTTGCCCGTTGATGACCTTGGCCTCGGCCAGGATCTTGCCCACCGCGCCGGGGGAGAGTTGGCCTGACTTGTAGAGCGGGTCCGCCCAGTTGCCGAGCAAAGCGGTGGAGACCGGCTCACTCCAGCCGCTCCACCGGCCCAGCCCTTCCGAGACGAAGGCGCGGAGCGCGGCCCGGTCCCCGGTGCGCGCGGCCTCGCGGGCGTTCATCGCCCGGACCACATCGGGCACCGGGATGCCGACCGCCCGGAACCCGGACTCGATCGTCTGGTTGTCCGGGTGGTCGGGCTTGAGCGCCGCCATGCCGGTGGTGGTGGTGATCATCGTGGGAGGCGTGCCGCGGTCGAACGGCTCAGGCAAGTCGAATGTACCGTCCAGGTCGAGGGCGACGGTCCCGTTCTCGCGAAGGGTCGCGAGTTCGCCCTCGGCCCCGGTCCAGTCGACCGGGAACAAGGCCATGACCGCCCCTGCGCCGTCCGGATACCCGTTGAAATGAGCGATCCGCTCCGCGATGTGGGTGTCGATGGAGTCGTCGTCTTCGACCATGTAGTAGCTGGGCGTCATGTCCTCGGCGGCCATGGGCGCCTCCTTACGTCAGTGGAGAATCCTTCTCCTCTCAGGGATGGCGCCGGCCCGATCCGACAACGAGACCCGCAAGTAGCGCTGTGATCTGCATCACAGTACTGTCGCATCCCGTCCGCCGCTGGGTGCGGCACGGCCTCCACCGTTATGACCACCCCAACCTGCTGCGGACCCAACGCGGAGAAACGCCAGCGCACACCCGGGCCGCTGCGGCTGTGAGCTAGTGGGCGGCTTCAGCGTCGGTCACGGGCGAAGCCAGCGCGCCGAGTCGCGGGTCGGCTAGGTGTCACTGGTTGGTGAGGGCGGCGACGAATGCCGGAGCGAGGGCACGGAAACCTGCGCCATGTGGCCATGGTGGGGGCTCCGCTGACGGCGGGCCTATCGGCGTAGCGGAGGACGGGCGTGTGTGGGGTTTCGTGCAGCGTGACGTCCCACTCGCGCATCAGCTCCCGGCGCTCGCGGGTTAGCACCATGTACACCGCGGTGCCCACGGTCAGCACAGAGACCGCGCCGATCCCGCCGATCTCCAGCGTCGCCAGGTCCTGCTCGGTTGTCCCACCACAGCTCCCCGGTGTTCTGCACAGTGGCGTCCAGGTGCTGAGTGGCCAGGTAGCCGACCTCCCAGACGCCGGCCCCCAGCGCGATGCGGAAGGACAGACACCGCCACCCGGGCTCGTAGAGGCGGCGCCGGACCTTACCCCCTCCATCCTTCGGCAGGAGCGGGTGCCCGCGCGCCAGAACGTGGCGTCGGTCCGCTTCGCGCCGTCGAGGTCCTGGCCGGCCAGGGCCCGGCCGATCCCGCGCACGAGGGAGTCGGCGGACTGCTCCAGTTGCTTGTCGAACTTCGTCTGCGCCATACCGGGCAACGCCCCTCGGGCCAGGTGTGCTTGGGGCGTCACGGTGCCGCCGGAAGCGGACACCGACGCCGGACGAGGACGCTAAGACGATCTCCTTGTCGGCAGATTGCTGTGACGGGCACAGGTCGTCGGGAGCGGCGGGATCAACTCCAACTCCCCGACCAGCCCCTCCCGCGAGGTGAGGCCGACATTGCGAACGGCTCATTCACCGAGGTCAGTTCGGTGCGCTCAGCAATCTGCAGCGGTCGCATTGCTGCCGCCGAAAAACTTTGGAGCGGTGTGTGACATTCCCACTTCTACTCTGCACATGACTCCGTACAACCAGCCGACTGCTTGTGATCTGCGCGCGCGCCGTAAGGACATGGTCAAGGGTCGAAAGTGGTCCAACACGGAGGATTTTTTATGTGTGCGGTACGTGAGGTCGCGGAGGCCGTCGACGACGGCCTGTCCGCCGACCGGTCGGCCCGGATCCAGAGGGACGCCGCCCGGGTCAGCGAGCTGGCCGCAGGCGGCTTCGAGGGGCCGGCCTACAAGGTGTTCGAGAACGAGCTGTGCGCGGAGGTATGGCCGATCCTGCGCGGCATGCTCCGCGAGGGCCAGCTCGCCCGGATCGCACTGAAGTGGTGCGCGGAGCGAGGCCTCCCGTTCTGGATCCACCCCGACGACTCCGCGCTGCTGCGCTCCGATCCCGGGGCCCGTGACGAGATCCTCGTCGACGTGGTGCTGCGGGCGCGAACGTCGTTCCGGCGCAAGGCACTGGTCCAGGGCGGATGGAATCCCGCCTACAAGCAAGGACGAGGGGCCAGCTGCCTGACCACGTACTTCGTGGGCCAGTGCATTTGGGAGTTCCGCCGGGTGTACACGAAGTGGGCGAAGAACCGCCAGGAGTGGGCCAAGCAGCACGCGCTGTACGACGGTTCGGAGGAGTCCGCGCACGCCAACCCGAAGCTTTTCGGCCCGCTCCTGGAGGCCGGCTACCTCTCCGAGCCCGAGGCCGCCGTCCTCAGCACCAACTTCGAGGACATCCTGGACGAACAGCCCCCGGTCACCCAGGCCGTCATCCGCATGACCGTCGAAGGCTACGTGGACACCGAGATCGCGGACGCGCTGCACATCACCCACGCGGCGGTCCGGATGCGCAAGACCCGCTTCCGTGGCGTCCTGTACGACGCGGCCCGTGAGCGGCGCATCTGGATCCCCGAGCAGCTTCACACGAAGGCCGGCACCCGCCACCGCAAGCAGCGGGGTGCCGCATGACCATGCAACTGCTCGTGTTCCTGATGCTCGTGCTGGGCATGTGCATCCTCTTCTCCGCACTCGCCGGCCTCATCGGATTCGGAATCGCCCGCCTGGTCAAGGCACCGGTGGACAAGGCGATCGGCTGGGGGAGCATCGTGGCCCTCAGCATCATGACGCTTTGCATCGCCATGCTGGCGATCGTCGTACCGCTGGTGAGGTGACTGGCCGTCGCGTGCCTGAGCGCGGACGGGCTGCACAGCCGTACTGTGCAGCCCGTCGCCGCCGGACCCCGGGACAGAGGCACCGCCCGCCGGTCACGGACAGGCTGGTCCCTGGCGCAGGAGGTCTGGGCGGGCGTCGGCGAGCGCGAAAGCCCGCCTCAGCCCCTCCAGAAGGACAGGCGCGACCCGGTAGACGCGGACACGGTCGTCGAGTTCAAGCAGCCGGGTGTTGTTGTCGGGACCAGTCCGTCGGCATACCGCGCGGACGCTGGTGAGCGTCCCGCCGATCCTCCCCCGCGGAATCGGTGTCTCGGGATGGTCGGCGAAGAAGTCCTGTATGTCGTCGTAGGAGGCCATGCCGCCCAGGTCGACCACGCGGCGCAGGACAGCACGGGCGCCGGGCATCACAGCGGCGATCGTGTCGAACAGCAGCCGCTCCGTCCAACCCTCCCCAAGATCCTCGACGCTGAGACCCTCCAGGCCCGGCCGGCGATCCAGGGCGGGTGCCTCCGGCCAGTCGCTCGCCAGGGCGACAGGGTTGAACCCGTACGCGGCCTGCACCGCGGCGATCGCCTGCTCGTAGGTGTCGCTCTGCGTATCGATGACCAGCCGCACGCTCTCCCCCTCCACGGTCTTCGCCCCCATCCTGGCCCTAGTCTCACTGCCCTGTCGTCTGGCCAGTGGAGTCAGCTGCCCGGCGGGGAGGTGTACACCGCCGGAGTGGAGTTCAGCGAGCGGGACGGGTGCTGGACGACGAGGCTCCGCGCCGCCAGTCCGAGGGCTTCTGGCCGCGGAACGTCTCGCCGCTCTCGATCCGGCCCTTGTTCCGGGCGAACTCGCGCTCGGCTGCCGACATCTGCCGAGAGGCACAGCCGGGGTGCACCGCCTTCTTGGCCGCCGTCTTCTCCGCGGCCGGCTTCCCATCGCCCGCCTTGTTCTTCGCCGCCTGCGCCCGTTTGATCGCGTCGCGCTGTGCCTTGCCGGGCCACTTCTTCGGCTGCTGCCCACGTCACTGTTACCGGCATATCTGTGACGCCGAAGCGGCCCTATTGCCCCTCTCTGCACCACCTGGTGAAGGCGCATCAGGCCGTGCACCGAAGAGCCATTACGGAGAGTAAGGAAACCAATCACCGTACGTTCGTGCATCTTCATCCGTGTCCGGGAGGCGCCCCCGGGCCGGGGCTTGCGGGGCTAACACCTCGGTGACCCACGGTTCCACTGCCCAGTTCACGCGTGGCTCCGTCACGCTCAGACAAGGAAGTGAAATGTCTGCACCCACGCCTCCCCCTGGGGAGCCGCAGTGTCAGGGCCTCGCGGTCTGGCGGCTGCTGATCCTGGTCTTTGCGCTCGTGTTCCTGATCGTCTTCGCCGGGCTCGCCTACCTGACGTGGCGCCATCCGTCCCTGGGCACGCCTCTGGGAACGGCGTTCATGGGCGTGTCCCTGCCCGTTACGCTCGCCATCGCCTTGGCCCGGCGATAGCACGGTGAGCGATCGCACCGGTCGACGCCGGCGTCAGGCTGTCGAGTGGGGCGCCTCGTCGGCGCGGCCGCCGGCTCCGAGGGTTCGCCGCGGGGCCGGGACCGCGGCCGGGTGGGCGGCGAGCGTCGCGGGCCCGCAGCTCGTCGGTGAACGCGGCGCAGTCCACTGATCCGCAGAGGCCCGCCGGGTGCGTCCCGGCGGGCCTTCGTCGTCCTCGGCCTACTCCGGGAGTTGTTGGTAGGACAGGGTCAGAACAGGGCGTCCTGGTCCGGCTCCTCGCGGGGCAACGGCTCGACGTCCTCGCCTCGCCACTTCGCCTCGAGGTGCTTGCGCCATCCTTTCGGCGGAGGCCAGGGGACACCCCATTCCGCAAGCTGCTTCTGCGTCCAGCCGTCGTTAGGGGTCTGCGCGGCAGCGACCTCCTCAGGCGAGGGCACGTAGTTGACCATGCGGCGATGCTGCCCCAGCACACGGCCCTGGCGCCACAGGCCGGCGGACGCCGCGCGGGGCCGAGCTGGTCGACGCGCTCTGAGGCCGCCATTAACAACCTGCAGCGCCTTCCTGTTCTCCTGGATGAAAGGCGCCCCCGGCTCCATTCGTACTCATGCGCCACGCGCTCCTGTCTGGGAACGCCCAGCGCCTCGGAAGGGGTGAACGATCCGAGACGACTGGAGACGGCGCCATGACGACGCTTCACCACCTGATGACCCCCGCGCACCTGACCGAGGCCGACCACGTGATCGGCGTGGTGCACGGGCTCTACCTGCTGACCCGGGGCGCGCTGCGACTGCTTCACCCCGGTACTGGTCGCCACCGCCGGGGCCGGAACGGCGGAGGCCCGGCCGGTCACGGTACGGGCCGGGCCTGACGCTTCCCACACCTCGGGGGTTCGACTGGGCAGACGCCGAGGGGAAGACCAGGACAACGCCGGCTCCGATCTCGAAGATCCGGGACGGCCAAGAGCCCCCGGGACCCGGATCAGCGGACCCGTTCACTGACTTCGTCGCCGACCGGATCATCGGCCAGCGCAACGGCCGCCACGACGCGCTTGCCGACGGGCTCCCGGTGTACATGCTCACCTTCGAGTGCGGGAGCTGGCCTACGGCTTACGACCCGTCCCTCGGGGAGCAGGTCACCGCGGACTCGAAGATGAGACCGAAGCCCCAGGTGTAGTGGACTCCGGTGCCGTCGGATCGGCCGCTGCCGGAACGCCGGAGAGCGCCAACACTGCGGCGAGCAGCCCGCCGACGGCTGCTGCGGCGCCGATTGCCTGTCCCAGGTCGCCCCGCTGCTGAGGCACTCCGGCCTCGGTCCTGTGCTGGCTCCACCTGTACACGATGACTCCCACTGCCCCGGCGATCACGATGATCACCAAGGCACTTGCGCTGACCTGTACCGTCATTCTTAGGCCCTCCTAAGGGCTGTCGGCCTGCCCGTCGGACCCCGCCAAGAGACGAACGGGCAGGCCACCTCACTTGCGGAAACACGCGATAGTCGGCTCCTCAACCCCCATGGCTCTAAAGCCCATCGAGGGAAGCGGCTCGGCTGGTCGCGGCGCCACAGGGCATTTTTCATTGCCTGCTCCGCAGCATAAGGAGCAATTGCCGCGCATCGGGTGGCTCACGTACGCACGAGGGGGCGCATGACCGCCAAGTCTGTCTGGTAGCCATGAAAGCTGCTGGTCAGACGCGAGGGTGCCCCGTGCAGGGGTGGCTCCCTCCTCTTGTGGCGTCTAGACGGGTTCAGGGCCTTCGAGAGGGCTACCAGCAGGAAAGTGCCTGGTCAGCCCGCCAACGCGAGGCAAGAACATGGGTTGGCACGCGTCACGGAGGGGGCGCACAGAGCAGGGCGGGGGCGCGGGGAAAAACGGTTCAATACCGTCATAACAGAAGACTTCGCCCATATCGGGCGTCAACTGGGGCGGCGCTCTCGCGACTCCGGGACGGGTATCTGGGTCAACCCGCCGAGACGGATCAAGACGCGCAGGGTGCGGCTGTTCCTGAAGGGCCGCCGCCTCTGCTCCGCGCAGACGACCCGAGTCCGGGATCGACACCGGCCCGGACATCAAGGTCGGTGTGCGCTTCAGGGGGATCGGCCAAGTGGCCTGCGACACCATGAGCGAAAGGATCGTCGTGTCGACCACAACTGCGGCGAGCCAGGCCGCCAGGCTCGATGCCTCCCGGTCGGGCAGCAGGGCGGCGGAGCTCGACGTCGACAAGAACAGTGCCGTCGTGGCGGCCATTGCGTGTGGCGTACTTGTCGGCGCCGACCACCACGCGGAGCGGGCACTGCTGGCTCGGGAAGGGCGTCGACCAGGCGCAGGACGGTGCTCCGGCTAACGCAGACCTCGAAGCGCGGAGCTCAGACGGGCGCCGGCCCGGCCCGCCAGGGCGAGACCGACCGCGGCCAGCGTCGCGCGCAGCCGCTCGTAGATGTCGAGGAGGTCCTCGTCGGCTTCCAGCCACACCTCCGGCGGCATCCGGCAGACCAGGGCGGTCAGCCGGGTAAGGGCGGTCAGCCCCGGCAGCCGGTCGGCCCCTCGGTCAGCAGAGGCTCGGTGCCGGGCGAGCGACCTTGCGGGGCCCTGGCTTTGTCCACAAGATTGGACAGCAGTTGCGCAGCGCCTCGGACAGCACTCTGCGGTTCCGTCGATTCGAACAGTGGAAGTCGCAGCGGGGTGCTGGAGGCGGCTGCAGAGGATGAATCCCGTTCACTGGAGGCACAGGGTCAGTTCAGGCCCGCGGGAGAGGGGCCGAGCCTTTCGATGGCCTCGCGCATCTCCTCCTTGTCGGCCTCGTAGACCGTCTCACCCATGCGAGGGTCTCGTGCGTGGAGCGTATGGATGATTGGCCCGTTGGGCGTTCCCAGGTGAACGAGGGAAGCCGACGGGCCGTGGACGGCACGCTCGGTGCCGGGGCGGGCGGTCAGGTCGATACGGCTGACGACGCCGGGCGTGACCCAGACGGTCGCTTGCTCCAGACGGGCCAGTATCTGCAGGTGGAAGTGCCCGCACAGGATGAGCTGCACGTCGGTCCCGCGGATCGTTTCGGCCAGCTCTGCGCTGTTCTGTAGGCCGAGCGCCCGCTGGACGTCGACGTCCAGGCAGACCGGCGGGTGGTGGAAGGCCAGGACGGTGCCCATGGGCGCTGGCGTTGCAAGGAGTTCGCGAAGCCAGTCGAGCTGGGCGCCGTCGAGTCGGCCGTGACCCTTGCCCGGAACGAGCGTGTCCAGCGTGATCAGTCGCCATCCGTCGACGGTGGTTGCCGCCGCGCGCTCACCTGCGGCTCCCTCGTACACCGCGTCGGGCTGTACGTGGCCGGTGCCGAGCACGTCGGCGAACGCGGTGCGGTCGTCGTGGTTGCCCGTCGTGTAGAAGACGTTCACCCCTCGCCGGCTGGCGTAGCCGGACAGGAGTTCACGTGCCCGTGTGTACGCCTCGTGAGAGCCGTCGTCCGCGATGTCGCCGCTGACGATCACCGCGTCGAGGTCGTCCAGATGACTCAATTCGCCCAGCAGGCGGCCGAGTGCCGCAGTGCCATCGGCCCCATCCTCGTCGGGGCCGCCGGACCGGTCCAGGTGGGTGTCTGAGAGATGCAAGATCCGCATCGCCCGACGCTAACCTCCGGCATCGGGACCGAGCCGTGGCCTTTCTCGCCACGCGGCCTCCTCCACGGGCTCCTGGCTGTCCCGGCGCATGAAATCGAACGGCGGCAGGGCTGGATGCTGCCCGAAGCGCTGAACAACTGCTGCCCGCTCTCGTGAACAGAACCAGCGGCCCCCTGAGCCGTGCCGGGGACCGCTCCGAGCGCGTGACCAGCCAGCCGGCCAGCCGCCATACCGAGGCGCGCATGTCCGAGTGACCGGGGCACCGCGGCATCGGTCGTGGCGTCAGGGCAGGCCGAGCTTGTCCTCAATGAAGGGGAAGAAGCCGCAGCCGCGCGTCTGTTCCTCTCCTCCGAGTAGGTGACTTTGCGTCAACTACCACTGCAGCCAAAAGTGCAGGTCAAAGGCCGGTTCACGGAGGGTGAGGCAGGAGGTTTCGAAGACTTTTTGCCCCAACTGAGTTTTTAGCTAGAGCTAAAGGTGGCATCCTCGTAGAGAGGCAACACATGTTGCCATGCGATGAGTTGGGGGTAGATCTGTGAGCATCTTTGCTCGCTCCGAGAACACCACAGACTTAGCGGCTGCCCGGCTGGCCAGGCAGGCCTCCGCTTCATTGGCCGGCCTGCTGGCAGGCCTGGGCTGGTCCCGTTCGGACCTGGCGAAGGCCATGGGGGTCAGTCCCGGGCGGATCAGCCAGATCATGTCCGGCGACGCGAACCTGACCGTGCGCACCCTGGCCGCGGTCGCCGAGGCACTCGACGCCGAGGTGGAGATCACGTTCCACCCCCGGCCGCGTCAGACGGGCACCGACAACTGTGACGGCAAGGACTCCTCACCGCTCACAAGCGCGAGCCTGAAGTTCTCCCACTGAGCGGTGATCCGCCGGTTGTGTCCGAAAGTCGTTGTGGCGCACCCGCCCTAGGGCTTCGTCTCCTGCTTGCGCCCACGCCAGCGGCTCAGCAATGAGCGCTGCGGCGGCAGTTGCGGACTGTGGAACGCATCGTTCGAGGTGGCCTTCTCGCGCAGCGCAATCAGCTGCGCATACTCGCTGCGCCGGCCGTGGACGTAGGCGAAGAGCAGCAGGTGACCGCACTGCGCTCGAGCTTCTGCGAACGCGCGGCGCTCACGGATGGCTTCGTCCTCGCTCGGCTCACGCGACCACGGCATGCCGGGCTCCCGGCAGTCCTGGGCGATCGTGGTCTGCACTTCCAGAGCTGCGTCCAGGGCCTTCTCGGCATCGGCGTACAGGGTGGTGACCGTCTTGACGTCGCCGCTGAGCTCGTGCCGGTCGAGCAGGTACAGCTTGAGGTCGTAGACGAACACCCGCAGCTGCGCCGAGCTGTGGATGCCCTCGAGGAACGTGTCGGACCAGGCCCGGGCGTCCAGGTGCACCCGGTCGATCAGCCTCTCCCTGACCAGGGCGATCCCCAAGGTCATGAACTTGATGTACGGCGGCGTCCCCTCTTCCTGCTTGCGCCTCGGTACCGCGGCCGCTCCCGTGGCGACACCCGCCACCACAGGCGGAAGATCACCGGCATGAGGCAGCAACGCCGCCGCGACCACCGTGACACCGCCCAGCATCCCCAACATCAAGGCCAACAGACCGATCGACTGCCGGCTCCCCAATAACCGGCCCCGCCGCGAGAAATCCCGCAGCAGCCCGAGCCACGCGATCGCGGCACTCACCACCGCGGGTAACGCATACCGGCCCACCCAGACGTGCTCGTGCCACATCACCGACGGTCCCCTCGACGTCCGCACACAAGGCAGGGACAACCGCCACCACACACCGATGAAGCCGGTCCTTCCCCTTCGGCGCGTCACACCAGCGCCCACCCCCACAGCAGCCACCCAAGACGAGGCCACCGCGAGCAGAGCCGATGATGTCACCCACCACCACCCAGGTCAGTCACTTTGCGCAACAATTGGCCACCACCCGCAGGCCCGCCCGCGCCTCGGCCGCGTGCAGGCGCGGCTGCGCGGTGAGGTGGTGTCGTCGGCTGCTGCTGCCGTACGAGCTGCGAGCCTGGAGCGTTCGTTTAGCGTACGAACGGCGTACCGATCCGCTGGGGTGGGGGCCAGGCCCCACCTGACCTCGCCCCAGACCGCAGCGCGCGACACCCGAGGATCGCGGGCGGTTCAGCGGGCCAGGGCGAGGACGCCCAGGGCGTTGCCGTGTTCGTCGACCACGGGCAGGGCATCGAGGCGGCGGTAGCGCATCGCGTGCTCGGCTTCGGTCATCGTGGCCACGGGGGAGGCGAAGGGGCCCAGGTCGACGAGGATGTCCCGCAGCTGGACCCGGTCGGTGTACACGGAGCTCTCGCGGACCGCGGTGAGCTGGGCCTGGGTGAGGATTCCGGTGCATACGCCGTCGTTGTCGCAGACGAGCAGGTGTGCGGTGCGGGCGCTCGCCATGACTGACGGGGTGAGGACGAGCAGCGGGTCGGCATCCTTGCCCGGACCGGCCAACTTCGGCTGACCGAGCTTCGCCTCGCGCAGCGTCCAGTCCACCAGGGACGGGATCGACTGGAACCGGCCATGACCTGTGCTTCCACGCCCTGGCCGACGTCGTCGACGCCGCGCAGCGCCATCCGGCGATCACGGCCGTGACCGTGATCCGGCGTGACGGCGAAGCCCTGCTCCGACAGGAGAGCGGGAGCCGGCGAGCGGCCTGGGCGCTCCCCGCGGAACGGCTGCGTCCCTACACCGAGCAGGAGGCCGCCGAATTCCTCCGCCTCCACCAGGCGCTGCGCCGGGCGCTTCCCCCGCACCGCCAGGAGCTGGACGAGATCGCCGCCCTCGCGCGACCGCTGACGCCCGCTGTACTGGCTACTCGGTGTGCCGGACCGCCTTCTTCACGTCGAGCTCTACGCCAGCCCGCATCGTGCTCTGCTCTTTCGCATGCTCGGTGATTGCGGCTTGTACGTCTTGCGCGAGGTCGCGCCATGCCTGCCATGCAGTCTCGAACGCGGGCGGGTCGTCCTGGTCGCGTAGGGCCTGGACGGTCGCGTGTGCCTGGTCGGCGGCGCGTTGTTTCTCCACAAGTTCTTCGAAGGTGTGTGCCACGTGCAGGGATCCTACGTGTCGGCGTTGCGAAGCCCTCGCCTCGACCCGCGAGACGGAGGCTTGGGCGCGCAGCGCTACGGCCGCCACTCCTCTCGGGCAGGCGAGCCGGACATGAAGGAGTCGCTCGTCCTGGCTCTCGGTGAGCGTCTGCCAGGCCGCGCAGCCGCCAGGTCGTCCGCCAACACCTCGCCGCCCTCGCGGCGCCGCAATGGCTGGACGGCGAGGCCACCTGCGCGCGGTGGCGCGAGATCTTCACCGCCCGGCGCGACCTTCTGCGCACCAGGCGGTAGACCTCATCAGTTGTTTGAGACGGGACCACAACGCCCGTAGGTCGCCCGACAGGTGCCGGGCGACCTTCGATAGCCGCGGCCGCCCAACATGCCTCACCACGGCCTGTGTTCCCGGCGCTGCCGCCCTCTTTACGGTGCGTGACGCTTACTTCAATATCGGTTATCACAGTGGATTCTGGGGTGGGGGGAAGGCCATGTCGACGGGCACGGACAAGGATTATTGGGCCTCACAGGCGCTGCCGAGCGTCCTCAAGCACAAGCTGCTGGGCCAGTACATTCCCCGCTTCGGCGGGATGACCGGCTCGCGTGGTCGTCGCCAGGTCGTGTACCTCGACGGCTATGCGGGCGAGGGACGGTACGAGAGCGGCGACCCCGGCTCTGCGGAGATCGCGATGCAGGTGGCTGCTCATCACCTGGAGAAGAACGCGTTGTTATGGAACTGCTTCTTCGTGGAGCAGAAACCCGATTCCGTTGCCCGTCTGGACCAGGTCGCTGCCCACTACCGCGCCTTGGGCGTGGACGCGAGGGTGCATCACGGCGACGTGGACGGAGTTCTGGGCGAGGTTCTGCGGGTTGCCGAAGGGCTCCCGCTGTTCCTGTTCCTTGATCCGTGCGGCCTGGGGCTGCCGTTCGACCGGATCGTTCAGACGCTGAACCAGCGGCGCAGCAGTCCGCGGCTCTGGCAGCCGACCGAGTTCTTGATGAACTTCAGCATGGACGCGGTACGCCGCCTGGGAGGCAATGCCCGGTCCGCGCGCGGTCTGGAACGCTCCTCCGAGCGCTTCGATGAGGCGTGCGGCGGCCGGTGGTGGCGTGAGTACTTCCGGCCGGACAAGCCGGTCGAAGCGGACGTGGACGAGATCGTGGCCGCCCAGTACGCCCAGCGGCTGAGGGAGAAGACCGGCATGTTCGTGCAGTCGGTGCCGGTCGCCAGAAAGCACGGGCAGAAGGCTGTGTACCACCTGGTCTTCGGCACCCGCAGCGAGCACGGCCTGTGGTTCTTCGGCGACGCAGTCGCCCGGGCGCGCGACGCATGGTGGGATGGACTCGAGATCAAGGAGGAACGGGAAGACCCGAACACTCTTTTCTCCGCTACCTCAATGGTCCGCCCGGACCCGCAGGAGGTCATCGACGTGGCCGTGCCCGCCATGGCCGACAACATGGAACGGATCCTGCACCAGCAGAAACGGCCCTTCAAACTGCTCAACCACACGTTGGACGTGTTCGGCGACTACTACGGGCAGGTCACCGAACCCGCCGCGCGCAAAGCCATCAAGCTACTGCACAGCAGCGGCCGGACGGCCAGCACGGGCGTCGGAGGGAAAACCCACGAACTCATCGTGCAGCCCCCTCGGTGAAGTCCATCAGGCGCCGGTAAGCGCAGGCATCTGATCCCAGGTACGGCCTTGCAGGGTGCGGCCGCCGGCCTTAGGCGTGTGGCCGCCCCACTGCTTGAAGAAGAACGCGACACGCTCCTCGAGGCACAGATCACGGATCTGTGTCACCCAGGCTTCTTCCATCGGCCGATGCCGCGGGCCGGACTCACCGCCGGCGATCACCCAGTGGATGCCGTCCAGGTTCAGCTCCTCCAGCGGACCGAGCAGCGGCTCACAGGACAGGAACCGGACCGCGGCGGGCACCTGCCGCAGATCATCAACCCGGGGAAGTTCCTTCGCTGTTTCCACCGAGACACCCATCCAGAGGTTCCCGGGCCACACCAGTTGGTCTGCGACCTGCCGCAGGCGCCTGGCCCGTTTGGTCAGCACCTGGTACGTATGCTGCGGCGTGTCCGCCATGACCTCGAAGACCTGCCGTACGAAGTCCAGCGGCACGCGGGCATGGAACAGATCCGACATGGAGTTCACGAACACCGTCCGCGGGTTCTTCCACCCGTACGGAACATCCAGCGCATCGGGATGCACGGTTAGATCGAACCCCGGCCCCGACGTCCGGGGATCCCCGTCATTCTGATATTTCGCCGCCCCCATCGCCTTTAACCGCTTGGCCAACGTCAGCGCGTAGCAGTTGTCGCACCCGGAGGAAACCCGGTCACATCCTGTCGTCGGATTCCACGTTGCCTCAGTCCATTCAATTGCGCTTCGATCGCTCATCAGTTACCTCCCCGCCGTCCAACCGCTCCCACCAGACGCGGGACGGCATATTCAACGAACCAGAACGGGCGTTGACACCTGGCCATCCAACCACCCCGACACCGCCTGTCCATCGGCTACGAGCTGGAGCAGGCCGTGAAGAAGGCGGTCCGACACACGGACGAGGACCCAGCCGAGTAGGCGAAGCGGGCTGTGTGCCGCGCGTCAGCGCGTGCTCAGCCGGTACTCGCCGACCGCCGGAGCCACCTGGTGCATGGCCGTGGTCACGGGCTCGACGTTCGTGACCATGGTCGCCGTCCCGTCGAGCAGCTGCTGCTCGACGGGCGTCGGCCGCGGGAACGGAAGGGCCGGGCCGCCTTCGAAGGCGTGCCGCTCGATCTGCCTGAGGGCGCGCTTGCGGCTCGGGTGCGGGCGATGGGCCATGGGTTCCCCTCCTTCGTTCGCGCCAGCATGGCAGAGAGCTACGCCGTCTCGGGCCAGGTCGTCAGCACGGTGCCCGTCTCCCCGTCGGTGAGGGTGAGGCGAGGCGTCGCCATGGTGCCGACGGAGCCGATCCAGCGCCGGCACTGTCGCGCGCCACCGCCTCGTTCGACCACCAGCCGTGCTGCACGGCTCGGCCCTCGCTGGTGAGCAGCAGGTGGTCGCGGCCGGCGCGGCTCACGCGAGTCTGATCCCTCTGGAGCGGCCGGGCTCGCGGACGATGGCGCGCTTCGTCTCCAGTTCCACCAGCTGGTAGTGGACGGAGGCGCGGCTGCGCATGCCGACCGCTGCCCCGATCTCGGCCACCGTGGGTGCTTCCCCGCGGTCGGCGATCGTCTGCCGGATGCAGCGCAGGACGCGCTCCTGGGTGTCGGTGAGGTGGTCAACGCGATGCATACTGAAACTAGAGCATGTGTTCGAATTCTGCGGCAAGCGGATACACGGCCCGCACAGGGAGGAGCGGGGAGGTGGACCAGCCGGCCACGCGTCTGGACATGCTGCGGTTCGCCCGCCGCGTCGTCGAACAGCAGAGTGCGCGGCAGCTCGCCCTGATCGACCGGTGGATCGCCGCCGAAGAGCGCAGGGAAAGCGAGCGGCGCCAGGGCGAAAAGATGCGGCCGCCGCGGCCGGAGTGGCTGATCCAGCACGGGCTCAACCGCAGCAACATCGACGCCGTGCACACCGGCGACTGCTGGGCCGCGGCCAAGAGCGGGCGGTGCCGCCCCGCGACACGCGAGCAGGCACTTGATGCGCTGCGGCGGCAGGTACCGGCGTGCGTCCACTGCCGACCCGACACCGCACTCGGCATACCCGACTAGGCCGGCCGCCTGGTGCGGGCCGTGCGAATGTCGGCCTACAGCGCGGTTGATCATCCGCGCGTCGCGGGTGGCACGGCCCGCGGGGTCGTGTTTGCCGTCGCGGATGTGTTCGCCGTGGTGGCGGCAGTCCGGCACCAGCCCGGGAGGCGAAAGGCATGGACGACACCATGCGCGCGTCCCGGCCGGTCCGTGGCTGCTCGCGGTGATCGCGCCCGGTCTGGCGGCGTTCGGCGTCTTCTCCTGGGGCGAGGCCCGCTGGCATAAGCCCTGCTATCAGCTGACCACGGCGTAGCTGCGCGTGTGTCTCATTCGGTCTGGTGGCCGTCGACTCGCTCATCTGGATGAACGGCGGCGGCAGGCGGAATGGCGAAGCGTTCCGCCGGGACAGGCGGAGGTCATGACACTTCCACGCTTACGGCGCCTGCGCACGGGAGCGGCCGCGCTGCTCACCACCGCTGTCCCGACCGTGCTGGCCGCATCGCTGCTCGGCCTCGCGTCCGCTCACGCCACGACTCCTGCGGTGTCGCGGGACCAGATCGCGTGCCCGCGGGGGTTCGTGTGCATCTACCCCGACATCAACTTCAACGGCCAGCCCTACGTCAAGCGCGCTGTCGACGGGTCCGTGCGGCACCTGCCGGACTACATCCGCGGTAACGGCAGTTCCGTCATCAACAACAGCAGCCGCACGGCGCGCGTCTACCAGAAGGACAACTACTTCGGCCGGCACGTCTGCGTCGGCCGCGAGGGCGGCACCATCAGCGACCTGCGCTCCTACCAGCTCAACGACACCACCCACAGTCTCCGCAACAACGACACCCCCTGCGGCGCCTGACGACCGCCTTCTAGGGCGGAGTGACGCCCAGGTGAGGGATCACAGGGCCCGCACGGCCTGGTGCAGTGCCGGGCGGGCCCGCTGGTTTGATGCCGCCTGGGATCAGATCCGTTGCTGGATCCAGTAGGCCAGCAGGCCGGTGAAGGCGGTGCCGGTGCCGTACGCCAGCCCGCGCAGCAGGGGCGTCAGGTAGGTGCGGTGTGGGGAGCGGCGGGGGCGCCGTGGTGGGTCGGGTGGCGGGGGTGGTGCGGTCATGGCGCTGGCTTAAACGGCGCCGTCGAAATTCCGACTTACCGCCCGATCGGGTAGAGCCGGAGGCGGTCACCGGGCGCGGCGCGGCCTGGTGCCGCTACGAAGATCACGACCTGTTCGTGATCTTCGAGAGGAACCTGTCCTGTGCGCTTCGTCCGCACCGCCTCCGCAGCCGCAGTCGCCGCCGCGCTGCTCCTCCCTGCCGCTGCCCATGCCGCGCCAGCCGCCGCACCCTCAGCGCACGTCGCGCCCGGTGAGACGGTGAGCCTGCCCGTCCGCGACGCCCTCGCGGGCCTCCCTGTACGCGTTGAGGACCGCGCTGGATACGAGCGGACGAAGTTCAAGCACTGGGTCGACGCCGACAAAGACGGCTGCAACACCCGCTCCGAGGTCCTGAAAGCCGAGGCCGTGATCGCCCCGGAGCAGGGCGCCGGGTGCAAGCTGAGCGGCGGAGAGTGGTACAGCCCGTACGACGACCGGTACATCCACGGCCCCAGCGGACTGGACATCGACCACCTCGTTCCGCTCGCCGAGGCCTGGGACTCCGGCGCCTCCACCTGGACCGCCGCCGAGCGTGAGGCTTACGCCAACGACCTCGGCGACGACCGCGCGCTCATCGCGGTCTCGGCAGCCTCCAACCGGTCCAAGGCCGACCAGGACCCCACCACCTGGCTGCCGCCGGCCGCCGGCTACCGCTGCCAGTACGTCACCGACTGGATCGCCGACAAGACCCGCTGGGACCTCAGCATCGACGCGGCCGAACAAGCCGCGCTCGACCAGGAGCTGAGCCACTGCCCTGACGTACCGGTCACCGTCACCACAGCCCGCTGACATCCGCCCCGGCGCCCGCCCGTTGATGACATCGTCCGCCGGTGGCGGATGGGGGGCGCCGTGGCCGCACGGTGCGTGGCCTGAGAACGGCAGATGGGCCTCCCCGCGATACGGGGAGGCCCATCATGGGGCACCGGCTCACCGGTCGGCGTCACCTACCGCCACCGGCAAAGGGGGGATCAGTGGCGGTGTCCGCGGTGGTGGCCCCAGGAGACCTCGTCGACGAACCGGCCGCGGTCGTTGCGCAGCGTCGCGGTGTCGTGGTCGTTGTTCCACACGTACGCCCGGCGGTCCTGGAAGAGGTCGGTGCGGGTGTCGCGGCCGATGCCGGTGTGGACGCGGACCGTGGAGCGGCCGTCGAGGCGGACGTGGCGGAACGTGTAGGAGTGGCCGTCCTCGTCAGCAAGGGTCCAGCCGTCCAGGTTCACCGCCCGGCGCGTGGAGTTGGTGATGTCCACCCACTCCTTGTTCAGCGACCAGTTGGAGCGGTCGTCACGGCCCGGGGAGTCGTACTGCACACCCGAGATGTACACCGCGACGTGCGCGCGGCCCGGGTGGTGGTCGGCCGCCGCAGCCGGCAGCGCCACCGCGCCCACAGCGGCGGCCGCCACGGCGGCGACGGCGGTCATGCGGCGGACGGAAGAAGCAACGGACACCAGGGTCCCCCTTCGTGCGCACACCCCAACTCTGGCCCATGGCGCCAGAAACCGCAGGCCAGCGGGGTGCGTTGTGCTGGTGTGCAGCCGGCTGGCCGCACACCCACACCCTGCAACCCGAACCCCCACAAGGTGAGGGAAATGCGCACAGCATTACAGATTCACCAGATTGCTGTGACACTCACATGCAACGACCATCTATGCTGTGAGTGCACCAGATTGACGCTCTGTCAGCCAGGCCGCCGCGAGATTGTGGGCCTGAGGCAACCATCCGCCAGGACACGCCACCCCGGTTCAGCGGACGCGTTCACCCGAAAGTAAGTAACAGACACATCGGGGACCGCTGGCTCGAAGGCCGATGCACCGGCCTGGCGCAGTCCCCGGGAGGGGGTTACGGCGGAGAGGGCAGGATTCGAACCTGCGTGGGCCCCGAGGGGGCCCGACCGTGAGGCGAGCTCGCTGGTCCCCGATCAACCACTCCGGGCACCTCTCCCCGTGTCCGGCACCGGTGTTGTCCGCTGCCATTCACAGGACCGACTGTCGCAGGATCGGCTGACAGCGTGCTGACATGCCCGGCCCGGTCCCTCCGTGGACTCATGCCATGAGCGATCAGACCGAGCATGAGCGCGGGCTCGTGCCCGTGCAGTCCCACCATTTCCAGATCATGCCCGGGAGAAGTTCGCCGTCTGGGCTGCTCAGCCCCGGATGAACCGGCAGCCTGACGCTGGGGCAGGCCGCCAGGTGTCGGCGCCGGGACGTCCAGCACGGCCGTCTGGAGGTGCCGGCGGTCAGCGGGCTCAGCGGATTCCGGTGACCTGCAGGGCCGTGGTCCAGTTGTTCTTGATGGCGCTGCGGGCGGCGGACAGGGTGATGGTGCCGGCGCAGACGGCGTTCTTCAGTTTGGTCTCCACTCCGTCCTTGGAGTGCGCAGTCTGAGAGCCGGAGTAGGGCTCGGGCCAGAGGTTATGGGGGTCGCGGGGTGCGCCGCCGAGTTCGAGGGGGACGAGGTGGTCTTCCTCGTAGTCGGCCATGTTGGTGTCCGTGTAGCCGTAGTCGGTGATGCCCTGAGCTTTGAGGGGGTTGGTGTAGGAGGTCGGGGGGCGGACGGTGGCGGTCCAGCCGGAGACGCAGATGGTGCTGTTGATGTTCGACTGGGTGACGTCGGGGTTGTAGGCGCCGGGCGTGCATGAGGAGTCGGGCAGTGGCAGGTAGGCGTGGGAGCAGGTCGATGCCTGGGCGGTGCCGGCCGTGGCGGCGATCAGTCCCGCGGTCCCGAGGGCCAGGGCGGTGAGGGTGGCGGTGAAGCGATGCATGTGGGGTTCTTCTCCTGCTTGTTCGGCCCGGAGGGTGGGGTGCCGGGTGACTGACGGCATGACACCACCACTCGCTCTATGCGAGTAGATCCTGTGGAGTGAACAGGAGGCGACCTGCGCAACCTTTGCCTCTGCCGGATAAAGCCTTGCCGAAGCTCCTTGTTTGATCGCCGAATTGTGCCGTCAAGACACCGCCAGTCGGTCAGCGGGCAGGCCGGTGACTCCTGGAGCGGGCAGGCCGGTGACTCCTGGAGCGGTCACGCCTCGGCCCTGCGGAACGCGGCACGGCACCGTGATGCCGAAGTGCTCGGGCAGTTCAAGGCGGCGCTGGCTGGTCCCGGGGCCGCTGCGGCGCCCGGCCGCTGATGCAGGCATGGACACGCTGGTCACACCGACGTACTCATGCGGTCGCGTCCGGGAACGGGCCCCGCCCGGCACCTGATGGCGCGCCACTGGGAGCTCTGCCGCCCATCTGGTTCTCCGTCGTCGGGGCCGCTGTCCCTGTCAACTACCGATGACCCAGGACAAGGTGGCGGTGCAGGAGCCCTCCGCATAGGTGGCTGTGATGTCGAGGGCCTTGGCCTTGTCGGGGACGGCTCCCTTGATCTTGTGGGTGTCCGTGTCGGTGAGGGTGCCGTGCGTGATGGTTCTCTTGTCGGCGGTCAAGGTCCACTGCAGGTTGGGGCGGCAGCCTTGCGCAGGCTGGACGGAGAGGTGGCCGGGCAGGGTGCCTCCTTCGTGGGTCAGTGTGAAGCGAGTGTGGATCGCGCGAGTGCCGCTCACCGTCCAGGTGTAGGTATTGCTGCTGGAGCCGAAGGCTCCGGATCCCGACGCGTCGACGGTGGGCTTGCTGCCGGATGCATAGGCGACCGGTGACGGACCGGGTGTGACCCAGAGCGCAAAGATGATCAGCGAGCTGAGGAACACAGCGAAGGCGCCAAAAAGGAACCAGATGACTTTGAGGTCTCCTGAGTGGCCAACCTGCGGTGCCGCGATGGAGACCCGTGGTGCGTCCGGAAGGATCCCCGCCCGGGCCGGGCCAGAGGACGCCCCAACGGACGAGGACGCAGAGGTGTCCGGGCCGGAAGGTTCGCTCTTCGCAGCCGCAGGCCCGGCGCCCTGCGGCGCGGACAGGCGGGCGGCTGGGCCAGCAGGAAAGGCGGGGGCCGCACCTGCACCGGAGGCCGACAGCGGCGCAACATCGTATGGACTCACGTTCGGTCGGGCGTCGTTCTGCGTCACAGGTGCGCCCGGGTCGGTACCCCCGGGTGGCTCTTTCTGGCCGTCGGGCAGGTCGCTGTCAGGCTTCGGCTGTGCGGGAATGGCTGCCATCTCGGCGTAGCCGTAGCCTGACGTCGGGCTTGGCCACGGCTCCTCTGAGCTGGGGATATGGATTGCTTCAGCTCGTGGGTCCATCCAGGCCGGCTCATCGGGGCCTAGTTCTTGGTGCTGGGCGAGAACCTGGCTGACGATGTCGTCAAGGTCGTCGTTCAGCGCTCGCTCGGCGATGAACGAGGTCAGCTGGGCGTCCTGTTGGGTCGCGTTCTGCTGCGCCGCACGGAGCTGCGCCTGGGCCCGGCGCAGCTCCTCCTCCAGGCGGCCGATGGTCTGCTGTGCCTGTTCCTGTTCTGCGCCGACTGCGGCGACGAGCGCGTCGGCACGGTCCCGCTGGGCGCGCAGCACACGTACGGCTTCCTCCCGTGCAGCCTCCGCTTCAGCCCGTGCCAGCGCGGCCTGGCCGCGGGCGGCATCGGCGTCGGTTCGCGCCGAGCGGGCGGCGGCGTGGCCTGCCTGGGCCTGATCGCGCCAATGGGTTTCCTTTGCCCGTAGGGCCGCTTCGACTGCTGCTGCTTGTTCAGCGGCGGTCTGTAAGGTGTCGCAGGCCTGTGCGAGTCGCTCCAGCAGCAGGGCCTCGCGCTCCAGCCACGCTTCCTGCTGCACCGCTGATTCCTGCCGGAGTTCTTCCTTCTCCTGCAGGTGCCATTCGGCCTGCTCCTGCCACTGCTCGACTTTGGCTCGGGCCGTGGCCACGTCTTGGCGTAGCCTGGCCACCTCGGCAGAGGCATCCTCCAGCTTGTGCATCGTGTGCTGTTCACGCCCCTGCAGACGGTGCAGGTCGTGGCGAGCGGATCTCAGCGCCTGTCGGTGAACAGCCTGGGACCGCCGTGCTCGCTTCTCCCGCTCATCCGCCCGCGCTGCCCGGTGCCGCTGCTGCTCCAGAACCGTCTCAAGCCGGGCGATCTCCTGTTGCTGGGAGCCGACCAGGAAGAGTGCGCCGGCGTAGCCGTCAACCACCTGGTAGACCTCGTAGACGTCGGGCAGACGCTCCCTCAGCGCCGGCTTGTACGCTGCCCACAGTTCCTTCAAGTCTTGGCGCTGCGGCGTGCCACGCTCGTCCTCGAGAATTCGCAGGAGGTCGAGGATGACGTCGCGGGTGGGCACCAGCTTGCCGTTGGCCATCCGCTGTACGGAGGCCTCACTACGTCCTGACCGCAGCGCGCCCAGCCGCTTCGCTCCGGCGGCCCCAGGCTTCTCGTCCTTCGATTCAGGCGGGGCTGCGTCCAGCAGACGTTGGGCGATCTCCTCCAGTGTCACCGGTGGATCGCCATTCAAGAGCGGATCGAAGAGGACACGGCGCACCGTGGCCGTCCAGCTGGAAACCTCCGCAGGTAGATCTTTGGCGATGGGCCCTAGACGCCGTCCGGGACGGGCCATGTTCATTCCCCCCTGGACCAATTACTGGTCACGTTCTGCATCAATTCCGGTTCCGCGACTGTGGGGCGCAGATCGCCCGATCACGGACACAGGAGGCCACCATGGCGCGTCCCGCACCCACTGCGCAGCCCAACGGTCAATCCCGCCTCAGCGGCACCACAGCCTTGGCCGGTGCAGGTATCGGCAGCGTCGGCAGCCTCGCTGCGTCTCTCACCCACGCCCCCTGGGGCGTAGTACTCGCTGTGGCCTTGGCCGGCCTTCTCGTGACACTTGCTCAGTCAGCGATCAGCGGGACGATTCCGCAGGATTCCGCCGACCGGTTGTCCTGGTGGCAGACGTACTGGAACCACCGCTGTGAACGCAGTCGTCTCAACACGCCGCCCGACAGCCGCCCTCCGGCCTGATCGCCGTAGTTGCTCGGATCGCCCGAGACGGTCGACCCCGGCAGCGAGGCCCGGCGTCGCGGTGCTGTGGATGCCGCGGCCGGCGCCCTGGCAAGGACGCGTAGCCCCCAGACCACGCAGCCGACGACGTCTGCCAGGAGCGCGCCGAGCGCGGAGGGGGTCTGTGAATGCGGCCGCACCGACGCCCAAGCTGTACGGCGCGGCCCTCCGCATCGACCTGCGGGGCGGCGGGCTCGCGGCATTTTGTGCGCATTGACAGGCGGCTTGCTGGGCACCGGCGGAGCGATCGGCGCCAGCTCGGTCACCATGGGGGGGCCAGAGCAAGACCAGCCACTAGTACTGGCTCCGCGCTGTCCGACGAGAGGCCTACCGGGCGGGTGCCGGGTACGAGCCCGGCCGAGACGAGGGCCCGAGCGCCGGGGCGGGATGACCTCACGGCCGTACCTTCGTACGCCCGCTCCCCGTCGTGCAGTCCGGCACGGAAGCGACGCCTTTGCCCGACGCCGGTGCCAGAGGGCAACGATGTCCTTGTCGTCAAACCGCTGATACCACGCGGATCCGCCGGAGCCGTACTCCTCGCCCTATCTAATGCTTTTCCGGATTGGGCACTGGCGTTGACGGGAAGGGAGCCGGGGACACCTGGCCGACACGCCGCGGGTGGCATGATCACTTCGTCAGGGGGGCGACGCAGTGCCGGATTCCCACAAGCCCAAAAAGCTCGAAAAGCCCGAGCAAGTCTCTTCGTTCATCGACCTGCTCCGCAACGCCTCTGCCGTCAATAAGGGCATTGAGATCATCCCGGACGTGTTGCGGATCGGCCTCGACGCATGGAAGACCAAACGCGACGGCACGTTCTTCGAGCAGAACGCGTACATGGCCGCGCTGCACGAACAGGCGGCCCGTGCGGTACACCACCGGGACCTCGAAAGCGACTGGCACCGCGCCCGAATCACGGTGCGCCTTCAGGCCGAAACCGCCCGCCAGGCACAGCACCGGGCGCACAGCCCCTTCAACCTTCCGCCCGAGGACATCCATGACTACCTCTACCGCGAAACCGGCGGCGGCCGCGTCCCCGCCCTGCTCATCGCCCCGTTCTTCCAGGACGACCTCGGGCGCGACGACAACGATAAGGGCCCGTCCCGTTTCCTGCTGGCCCTACGCCGCACCTGGGACCGCATGCCGTGGCAGGACGACCTCGTGCCGGTCGCCGGAGCGATCGGCCGGCCGCTGCGCAACCTCGACCTCGACGTGCGGATCATCAGGGAGGCCCTGCACGACCTGCCCGTCGTGCTGGCGTACGGGGAGGTCCAAGCCGGTCGCCGGGTGCTGCTGGAGCTGTGTGCCTGGAACATCCTGGGCGAGGCCGCCGGCGGCTCCGCGATCCGGCTCAGTGTGCCCGGACTCACGCTGCCCCACCCCGAGGATGGCAGCGACCGGGTGCCCACGGAAGCAGCGCTGGCCTTTGAGGACGAGCTCGGCACGTTCTGCGGGGTGTTGATCGGCGTGCTGTGCGACTGGTTCCACCTGACCCACCGCGGTCGCACACCGCAGCTCCACCGTCTGCTGCCCGAGCGGATGGAGACGGCACGGCGGGTCGTCGCGAGCGCCGCCGCGCCGTTGTTCGCGCTGGCCGTCGAGTATGACCTGATGGGCCCCGTCACCGCGTACGTCGGTCAGGCGGAACTGTACGCGGAGACCGGCCAGACCGAACGCGCCCGCGAGATCGGGGACACGGCCCTCACCGCGCTACGCGCCGAGCCCACCCTCGCCTACGCCCACCCGGAGCTGCTGGTCCGCCTCGGCCGCGTCTTCGAGTCGATCGGTGACGCCGGGACGGGACGGAAGTTGTGGGCGTGGTACGTCGAGATGGTTTGGCGATGACGCACGACCGAGGGGGACGCACATGAGCGGCGAGTATCCAGTGGTGGCGGCCATCGACTTCGGCACGCACGGCAGCGGATTCGCGTGGACGGTGGTCAGCGAGGACGACCGGGAGGCGAGCCAGCGGCGGATCCTCTTCCAGGACCGCTGGCCGGGCAGTGAGGGCCTGGTTTACCCGAAGAACCTGTCGGCCCTGCTGCTCGGCCAGGACGGGAAGACGCTCGCATGGGGATTCGACGCCCGCCGGGAGTGGCGCGAGCTGGGCATCAACGGCGAGCGGGACGGACACGAGTACATCAGTGCTTTCAAGATGGCGCTGACCCCGGAACGCTACGGTGGTGCGGCCGTCCCCGGCCTGGGCACGGTGAACGCCGACTCGCCGCGGCGGGCAAGGCCGCTGATCGTCGCCTACCTGCGGGAGATCCACCGGTTCGCGCTGGGCGAGATCATGAAGAGCGGCTACCAGCCCGAACACGTGCGCTGGTGTCTGACCGTTCCCGCCATCTGGGACGACGAACAGCAGGACTTCATGCGGAAGGCCGCGGCCGAGGCGGGCCTGCCGGAGGACGGTGACCAGCTGCTGCTCGCCATCGAACCCGAGGCGGCGGCCCTGCACTGCCAGGTCCACCTGGCAGGGGTCGTCGGTGCCGAGCGCAAACGGCTTGGTGTGACGGCCGGAAGCCGCTTCGTCGTGGTGGACTGCGGTGGTGGAACGGTCGATATCACCGCGCATCGCGCCGACGCGGGGCCCGACGGCACCGTTCGTCTCCGCGAGATCACCACTCCCCGCGGCGGCCGTTTAGGCTCGGAGTACATCAACCGGTCCTTCGTCACGGAGGTGCTCACGGAGAGGCTGGGGGCACCCACCATCGCGCTGGTCCGGGAACGGGCCGAGCACCTGCTCTTCGACCTTGTTGACCAGTGGGAGGCGTGGAAGGTCGCGGCGCAGGTCGACATCGACCCGGCGTCGGGGGCACCACGGTTCAAACGCCGAGCGAACTTCTCTCTGCCGTCCGAGCTCTACGACATGCTCGACGACGAGACCAAGCGCCGGCTCGCGGAGTATCCCGGCGGCGCCCCCCACCGGATCGTGGTCGACGCTGCCGAGGTGGCTCGGCTCTTCGACGAGGTTATCGACGAGATCCTCCGGCTGGTGGACAAGCAACTGGAGCGGGTCCGGCTCGCCGACGGGCCTGCACCCGGCGTGGAGCAACTGCTCCTTGTCGGTGGCATGGCGCGGTCCGACTACCTGCGGCACCGGCTCGCCCTGCACCTGAGCGACCGTGCCGAGGTGATCTCGCCGGTCGACGCCGCGGTGGCGGTGCTCTTCGGCGCCGTCCACTTCGCCTACGACCCGTCCGTCATCCGCGCCCGCAAGGCCCGGTACACCTACGGCTGCGAAACCTACATGCCCTTCGAGAAGGACGTCGACCCCGACGACAAGCGCGTCGACACCGTCAAAGGGCTGCGGTGCAAAGGCAGGTTCAGCGTCTTCGTCACACGAAACGAGGAGGTGGAGGTGGATCGCGTCGTGTGCCACACGTTCTGCCCCGTGACACCCGATCAGTCGTCCATCGCGTTCGCGCTGTACCGCACGCGGGACCAGGCACCCCGGTACGTGGACGATCCGCACTGCAAGCGGATCGGGGAGGTCGAGATTGACATCTCCGGCTCTCTGCGCCTGCCCTTCGAGGAACGGTCCGTCCTGCTGCGCATGCGCTTCGGGGACACCCACGTGAAGGTCGAGGCGGTCGATCCCGCCACTCAGCGCACGATGGCTAAGACCGTGCGGTTCGACAGCGCCTACTGACCGAGAGCGGAGCGGATGAACGGCCACGCCGACGACGAGGATGCCATGAAGCTGACCGAGCTGATCAACCGGTTCCTCAACCGCAGGAAGGCTTACGAGCAGGCCCAGAGCGATCTGCTGACCGCCCTCGTGGACGAGGTCGCCGCTCTGCGCGGGCGTGTCGCCCACCTGGAGAAGCGGGAGCGGGTACACGAGGATGTCCTTAACGTCCTGCGCGGGCAGCACGTCGACAACCGGACGGACGTCTCAGACCAGGCGTTCCTCGCCCATCAGGAGGTTGCCAGGTCCTTCAGCCGGCTGGTCGAGCAAGACCTGGTGCCGGTCGCCGGTGAGGTCGTGCGGCGTCGCAATGCGGAGGAAGGTGTGTTCCTGCCCGCCGATGAAGTGGTCCGTGCCGAAGCGGAGGTCGTGGGTCACCTCACCCGGGCCCTGTTCAACGGAGACGGGTCGGACTGGCTCCTCCGCCAAGGCGTCGTCCTCCCGACCGGCCAATGGGAGGCACTGCGCTCCGACGCCGAACACATCGTGGCGATGGCCGAGGCGACGTCACACGCGTACGCGTGGCAATTCGAATGCACCATCGGTGTACCGCTCGATCCGCGTAAGCAAGTGGTCTGGCAACCCTGCAGCCCTCACGACCCCGTCGCGTTCGTCGTGGCCCCAGCCTACGTCGTCACCGAAGGGGACCCGCCACGCCGCCACGCCAAGCAGCGCGTCTTTACCGGCCCCCAACCCCCCGCCGCATAGCACCGCGCCGCGCGATGACGAGGGTGACGTGGTGGTGCCAGCCGCGCTAAGTACGGCACTCGAAACGGTCCAAGCCCAGCCCGTGTTTGAGTTCGCAGTAGTCGTGCTCAATCCGCCAGCGCATCTTCGCCCACCTCACCAGGCCAGCGATCGGGGTGATGGCCGGCAGGTTGCTCATCCAGTAGCCGGAGGCCGCTGCCGCACCGGAAGAAGCGGCTCGATCCGCCCCGACAGTTGGACTACTTCTCGGACCGGCTTTCGGGCTTCGGCGCCGCTCCTCCGACTAGCAGAGGGAAGGCGTGGTGAGTGGCGAGACAGTTGATGGTGTCCTGGTGCTAAGGAGCACGTCCTGCAGACCGCACCTCATTGACGTGATGTACATGAGGTGCGGTCTGCAGGACGTCATGTGGCGCGGCGGAGGGGGATGACGACGTGCTCGCCCATGCGCTTGGGGTCGAGTCGGTAGTACCTGATGTGGCCGATCCTCTCGGTCTCCTCCAGCCAGCCGGCTTCGATGACCTGCTTGCGCGTGCGGGAGAAAACGGGAGCGGCCATGCCGACGAGCTGGGCTAGGTTGGCGGCCGTCTCAAGGACGGCACCGGACCGGTCGGTGGGGTGCAGCGCGTAGAGCATGACGACGAGTCGCTGATTCGCGGTCATGCCGGCGGTCTTCTCAAGCAGCTCGAGGTTCTTCTGCTTGTCGTCGCTGCTGATCACTGGGCCTCCCACCGTGCAGGGACATTGTCATCGAATCCGGGGATGTCCGGCGGGTTGCACGTCTTCACTGCTTCTCGTTGCTCGAGCCCCGTTCCGTGGAAGGCGATGTAGGGGCTGATCCGGTAGAAGTTGTAGTTGCCGACCCGCCCTCGAACGATCAGGATGCGGTGCTTCACCAGTTTCCTGCCAGACGACGGCCATCCGCTGGGCGTACGGGCTCCCCTCGCACCGGACGCGCCGACGCCCACGGCCCCGATGCCCTCGGCGCGCTCCGCGCTGGTGCGCACCGGGCCCACCCAGGCGCGGCACACGGCGAAGGCCTGGCACCCTCGCCGCCAGAGCCATCCGGCGGTGACTCTGGAGCGACGGGCGGAGCGAATTGTTCCTCGGGCGCATCCCGCGCCGCGCCGTCGGCCTGTCCCCCACCATCCCTGCCCGAGGACACGGCATCCTGTCGTGCGGGTGCCTCGGGTCCGCCCGCTGCCCCGGACGCGGACCTATCCCCAGCGGATGCGCCAGATGTGTCACAGCGCCGAGAAGGTAGTCACGCCCGACGTCGTGCGCCTGTGCCGTCAGGCCTGGGGCTAGCGCTTCATGTCTCGACGTGAACCTTGCTGGTCACGGGTCCGGAGAGCGCCTCTAGGATTTCGTTACGACGAAAATGTGCGCCGATGTGGGGGCGTCGGACGCGGACCAACGAGACGGTGTTCAGGGCGAGACCAGCAGGCGCGAGCAGTTACTTGAGCCTTCCTGTGAGGGCTTGGTGAGCTGGCGCCGTACGGCGGCCGGGGTTCTTGCGGCTTGGTCCACCGACGCCGGGCGTGGGAGGTACACACCGCCGGGACGCCGTTCGTGCTCTTCCCTTGGCCTCGAAGGGGCGGTCGGAATGTGCTGGTATGCCGCACAGGTGCTGCGGTGACATGCCGACAGCGCCCACCGAGGGCAGCGAGGGGCGTGGGGGACCAGAAGGGCGAAGGGGGCGGGAAGCCGGGCCCGGGCGGCTCGTTAGGGTGCCAGTGCCTTCAGCACCCGGCTCTGCCATTCGGCGTCGTGCCGGCGAAAGCCAGCTGCCTTGTAGACCCGTTTGAGGCTCGCCGACTCGTCCTCGTACGGGATCTCCAGTTCGTCGCATGCCTCGGCCACGAGCTTCGGCCGCTTCTCGAAGTAGTCGAGGTGGAATGCTCCTGTGCGGATGAAGAACGGATAGGCCTCGTTGCGCAGCGCGGACAGCACACGCAGACAGCTCAGGACGTGCCGGACTTCATCGGTGGCCCGGGGATCGGAGTCGGGCATGGTCAGCATCTCGTTGAAGCTCACCCCTGCCTCCCGGCGCCACAGGGCCGTGTCCCGGTAGCTGTTCCAGGCTCCGATGCCCTCGACCGCGATGCCGCACAGCGAGTGCAGCGCGGCGCCGAGTTCCCGTACGTACAGTTCCCCGGTACGCGATTCGCCGGGCTCCGCCGCCGAGTTCGCCGCTACCGACTTGACGGCTTCGACGACCCGCGCCAGATCCGCGCTGTCCCAACGGGCCACCGCGGTCCGGAAGGAGGCCTCCAGCAGGGTGACAGGGGCGAGCTGGTCGAAACGGCGCCATTCCCAGAACCAGAGCAGCTTCTGGTCGGTGACGACACTGACGTCCTGGTGGAAGTGCCGGCGCAGCTCCCGCTGCACTGTGGCCGACTCGGCCGCTTCGATCTCCTCGGACGTGTAGGCCACGAGTCCGCCAGGGAGCGCCTCGATGTACAGGGAGTGACCCTCCGCGGTGAATTCGAATCCGCGGTCGTAGAAGCACAGCGACCGCCAGTCGAGTTCCTGGGGTCGGGCGGAGCCCAGCACCACCGAGCCCTGTGTCACCTGGCCGGTGGTCCCGTCGACGATGGTCTCGGTCCCCGGCACGAGCGCGTCGCGGGCGCCGGTCGCGCCGACGACACACGGCTTGCCGAGTTCGCGGGCGACGATGGCCGCGTGAGACAGGAGGCCCCCCTGCTCCGTCACGATGGCTGAGGCCCGCCGCATGGCGGGGACGAAGTCGACTTCCGTGATCTCCGCGACGAGGACGTCCCCGTCGCGCAGTCCGGAGGTGTCACCCTCGTCGTCCACCAGGAACGCCGGGCCGGCTGCGAGACCTGGTGAGGCTGCCACCGTGGGCGCCGTGCCGTCACCGGCGGGAACCTGGACGGGACGAGTGACGGGGCGCATCTGCAGCAGCCATAGCCCGCCGTCTGCGTCGATGCACCATTCGACGTCCCATTCCCCGGGGAAGGTGTCACGCAGCCGGTCGAAGGCGTCGCACAGGCGGGTGAGTTCGTCTTCGCGGAATGTGCCGCCGTACAGCGACACGGCGGACCGGTCCAGCGCGGGCTGTTCCGCCGACCACGGGATCACTGCCCGGTGCGGTTTGGCGCGGCCCGAGACCAGCTCCTCGCCGAGGCCTTCCACCCATTCGAGGTAGAGGCAGTCGCCGCCGTCGGGACTCACGGCGGAGGTGAAGGCGACGCCCGAGACCCGGGGGTGGATCATCTGCTGGATCACCACGGGAATGCGGTCGGTGGCTGAGCCGCCGTAGGACGCCACCCGGGCGCTGGAGCCGCTCGCGCTGACCTCGGCGACGGCGCGTGCGACCGCTTCGAGGTTCGCCGGGACGCCGAGTCGGGACTCGAACATGCCGGCGAAGCTCATCGCCGATCCGTCCTCGTCCGTCGCGGAGGAGCGGACGGCGACCGTGCCCTGCGCTCCCGTCAGCCACGTGCTCAGCTGCCGCGCCAGGTCTGGCTCACCGTCGAGCAGTGCCTGCGCTTGGGCAGACGACAGTGCGACCCCCGGGGGGGTGGTGAATCCGCCGTCGATCAGTTTTCGCAGACCGGCCGCCTTGCCGCCGTGAGACTCGTGGGCCTGTGCCAGGCGCGCCAGTGCGTCAACCATGTGGTCTCCCCTGAAGCATCGTCAAATTGTCGTCGGGGGCTTCCCGTTACTGTAAGCGCTTGGACGTGAGCGTACAGCAGCAGTCCGTGACGGGTGATCCTCTGGCGGGTCGGCGGCTACGCGGGATTGCGTGTGTCGAGGGCGTAGTGCGTGGCGATCGAATACCTGATCCAGTCCTGCTGAATGCGTGAGACCAGATGGGTGTAGGAAGGGTTGATCGGTATCACTCCCACGCTGCCGGCGCGCGGCGCGATCACCAGGCCCTCACCCGTCGGCGCCTCCACGACCAGCTCGCCGCCGGACCCGGTCGTGTCGGGATTGCTGAGGAACCAGACGAGGCCGAAGCAGCGGTCGTCGAAGGTGTCGGCGTGGCGCCGCAGATAGTCTCCCCTTCGGTAGGCGGCGATGTCGGCCGAGGCGAATCTCAGCGTCCTGCCGTACACGGCGGACAGCGCGTCCAGGGCCTGGGCAGAGACCACCGCCGACAGTAGCCCCCTGAGGGACATCGAGGCTTTACTCGGGCGCCGCAGGCAGGCGTTGCGGGAGAACCGCGCCGTGTGGGGTGAGGAGAAGAAGACGGCCGGGTCGACTGGATGCACCTGCGCCTTCTCGTCGAACAGCCAGTATTCCTGTTGCCAGCCTGGGTCCTGGCGCATGTCCTTTTGGACGGCGTCCGCCACTGTTCTGGGAATGGCGTCCGTGATGTCCGCTCCGGCGGCGCCGCTTCGCCGGAGGTCGGTGAGCGTGGCGGCGAGCCGGTCGCTGGTCAGGAAGTCAAGCGCCGCCGTCCGCACGTGCAGCCCGGTTGCGACTGGTGTGGTACTTGTCATCTGTCATCAACTCCGAATCCGGACCGCTGTCCTCACGGCGTCCTGCGCGCCACGCTGATGAGGTCCACGGGCCAGCGCGACGACCAGGAATGGGTCACCAACTCGTCGAAATAGGCCTTCTGGTCCTCTCTCAGCAGGGGTTCCTCGACCCGCTCCAGACGGAACCCGGTGGACCGCAGCGCGTTCACCCATGGGGAGAAGCCGAGGAAGGAGGCGACGACGGCTCCGTCGCTCCACAACTGTCGTTCCGCGACTGGATAGCGGCGGGTGAGCTCCTGGGTGACCCGTCCCGTCGTGGAGTCGAAGCAGGACAGGGCCAGAGGGTGGTAGGTGCACACGACCAGCAGGCCCGAGGGTCTGAGGATCCGGTGGGACTCCCGCAGCAGCGCAACCGCGGGTGAGTGGTCGAAGGCTCCGTGATCGCTGATCACCACGTCGACGGACGCATCGGGCAACGGCAGCCGCTCGGCGTCGGCGACGACGTACTGCACGTGCTCGTGGCGGATGGCCCGCCGCAGTTGCGCGCTGGACACGTCGACTGCCAGCACGCGGTAGCCGCGCTCCGCGAAGCCGACCGCGTCATGGCCACGGCCGGTGCCCAGGTCGACCAGGCGCCGGCCGTCGCCGGTGGCCGGCAGCAGTCGCAACTCGTCCTCCGGGAGGTGCGACAGCCCCCAGGAAGGATGCAACTCTTCGTGCAGGTGCTCCGGGTGCGAGGCGCAGTATTCCTCCGAGTGGCTGTCCCAGTACGAACGGATCAGCGGTAGGTGACGGAGTCTCACCGGTGCTCTGCCTCTCGGCTGGAGTGGGCGTCGGACAGCGAGGTGAAGTCCAGCAGGCCCGACGGCGGTATCCACAGGTTGGCCGGTCCGCGATGGCGCATCTGGGCGCGCAACCCCGCCACGGGGACGGGAGCGGGCCGGTCTGCCGTCCCGGCGAGCAGCCTTTCGGCCAGGGCCGCGCGGCGGACCGCCTCGGCGGGTGACTCGGCGGCCAGCGCCGCTTCGAAGCGGCGGAGGAACTCCTCGGGCGCGCTCCCGCTGCGTCGGCTCCTCAGGTAGGCGGGGGCCAGCGGCGCCACCGGGTGCGTCCACGCCGGTGCAGTCAGTGTCAGACGAAAGGCGTCCTGCGCGCGCTCCCGATCCATGATGAACTCCTCGTAGGGCCTCTTCACGGGTACCAGGCGCAGCCCGAGCCGCTGCCACAGTTGATCGGCCAGCATCCGGGCGACCTTGCGGTTCGGCTCGAACTCCGCGTAGTAGAGGGGCCACCCGCGTTCCCGCTCCGAGCGGGTCGCGGCACGCGCTGCGCGCACGGACCGCTCCGCCGCTTCGCTAGTGGGTCCGGTGTCCGTCCACAGGCCGGTGAGGGTGCGAATAGGGCGCAGCAGATCACGTTCCGCGCGGGCGATCGCCGCACGGTCGATCGCCCGCGCGATGTCTGTCGCGGGGCCGAGGACAGCGGGCAGGTCCAAACCCACCAGCACGTCTAGATCGGCGGCGCTCACGAAGTGTCCCGGCTGCCCGTCCCACGCTGGATTCGCGCCAGTGGTCAGGGACGACGCATCCAGCGCGCCCGTCGCAACGGCCCGGTCGTACGCCGAGCGGTCGGCGAAGGTGACCGCGGTGACCTGCGGGCCGCGGTCGGGTCTCGTCAGGACGGTATGGTCGGGCTGCCGGCGGGCCAGCGAGTACTTCCCGCTGGCGACACCACGGGCGCGGGGCGCCGGTCCCGCCGCGGGACAGGTCAGCAGCCGTCCCACCTCTCCCACCGGCACTCTCGTGATGAGCTGGACCGTACGCTGGTCTACGAGCCGCAGCTCCGCTAGGAAGGCCAGACATACGGTCGCGGCGCCACGGGCGAGAGCCGCGCGGCGCAGCTGCTCGCAGACGTCCCGTGCCGCGATGGGGGTGCCGTCGCTCCAGCGGGCCTCGTCGCACAGGACGAGGCGCCAGGTGTGGCGGTCCTCCCGTACGACGCCGCTGAACAGCTTGCTGGAGATCGAGCGTCCTGGGCCCTCCACGAAGAGCGGTTCGACGAGCTGCCGGGTCAGCAGCAGCTCGCCCCAGTCGCGCGCCTCGTGCAGGAGTCGCCGTGGCTGGGTCTCCACCTCGACGACTACGCCGTCCGTCTGCCTGTCGGCCGCTTCCATGGCGGCCTTCTCAGCCGACGCGATCGGGGGAGGCCGGGATCTTCTCGGGCCTTATCCGCGACCAGTCGACGAATGTCCGCTCACGATAATCGACCAAGTGACCGGCACCGCTCAGGTGGTGCACCAGTTCCGCAGCCATATAGGCCCCCAGCATCGTGTTGTACGGTGCGAAACATGCGTCGAGCAGGGCGGCCCGGTCTGTGGGCCCTAAACCCAGGCGTGCCGGTGGAGGACTGCCATGCGTCTCGGCGAAGAGGGGGCCGAAAAATCCGCTCTGGGTCATCGCACCGCCATGGATGAAAGGAACTCCAGCCTGCCACAACGGCTCCGCGCACAGATCGAAGGAAAGACCGGCTGGGGTGTCGATGCACACGGCTGCCGCACACACCTCGGGGGCTCGTTTCAGTATTGCGGCCACGTCGGCTGCAGACGTGATCTTCTGGTTCTCCGTGCGAACTCGGATGCTGGTCGAATGGGATTTGGCGTACGCGGTGGCTGAGGTGGTTTTCGGCCATCCCAATGTCGCTCGGGAATGCACGAACTGCCGTCCCAGGTTCGAGGATTCGACGATATCGAAGTCGACGAGGACGACGCCGCCGATCCCGGCTCCGACCAGGTGTTGCAGGACGGCGGAGCCGGTGCCCCCGAGGCCGAGCAGCAGGACGCACGAGGCGCCAAGCGCGGCCTGCGCCTCGGTTGGCTCCAGGCCGATCCGCTCGAGGTAGGCCGCCTGCGCGCGGTCGGCCGGGTCGACCTGTGGCCCGCCCTCGACCTGCCGCGGCCGTCGCCCGACGACGCGCAGGTGCTCCAGTCTTGCCAGCACGCGAGGCAGCTGCCGGCGGTCGTCTACAGCGCCCGCAACGCCCGGGCCAGCGCCGCCGCTGCCCGACGTCGTGAGGCATTCCAGCAGCGCGTCGACCAAGTCCGGCCGCGCGGACACCCGAATCCGCCGCACATCCGTGAAGAAGTCGAGCCCGTTGCCGGACCTTGCGAACTGCCAGCCCGGCTGAAGACACCAGACCGTCGCGGATCCGGCAACGAACTCGTCTGCGCTTCCAGTGCCTGACATCCCAGGAGGCACCTAACAACGCATGGTGAGAAGGCTGTCAGCGGGAACGACATCGATTTCCTCGATGTAGAAGATCTCTTCCCCGGATTCGCCTTCTATTTCCTGTTCCGTGCTCTGCTCAACCAGTTCAGGCATGCACGCCTCACCTCGCAGGTCGGCTGGAGGCACCAAAACTAGGGCGGGACGGCGGGGCCGTCAAGGGGCGAAACCCCCGGTATTCGTGGGCATTTGAACGATCCTCGCACCACCGGTCTCTGTGGTTTCAATTGCACCGAGCCGCCTGAACGGCCGATCCAAAAACAATGTGCGCATTCACGCCATGATTTCCGAGGCCGCCCCGCCTGAACACAGCCGAAATTCGCTCACACCCGGACCTGGGGCGATCGGGGCCTTGCGGCTGACGACGCGAGCAGTTGCTCGATGAGCAGCTCGTTGTCGGGGGCGCTGACCCGGCCGGGGTGGGTCACCGCCTCGACCAGGTCCTCAACTCACGGCAGCGGAGTCCTCGTCGTCCCGCGGCTGACGAGCGCCTGCGCGGGATGCGTTCCCCTGGCAACCGTCGCCGCCGGTGAGCGGGTCCGCCGCGAGCCCACCCTGTAGCGGTGTAGAGGCCGCCAGTCGAGCCCTGAGATCCAGGAAATGCACATGTCAGAGCGGTTGAATGGGATTTTCGCCATGGGCAGCGTTGAGGCTGCCACCCGGGGCTTGCGCCGCTAAGCCCCGCTCCCCCACACTTCGGCACCCTCCGAGCCCGAAGTAACTCCGTCATGCCCCCCCGGCCACTCGCCGCCTCCTCGCTTGGATCGCCCCTTCCGTTGGCTTGGGTGGCCTGGCCTTGGCCGCCAAGTACTACGTTGGCACCCCGGAGTGGGGCGCCCTGGTTAGTGCAGCAGCCGGTGTCGTCGTCAGTGCCCTGCCTGCACTGCTGCCAGGAATCTGAGCACCGCCGTGACACATGGCGGGACTGGTGGCGCCATCACGAGCGTATGGCGCGTCTGCGGATCCCCGCTTCGGAAGGACGTCAAAACCCGACACGGACGCGAACCGGTCACCGCGATTCGTCTGGCTGGCCGCATGACCCACCAGCAGGCGCCGGTCACTGCGGGACTTGGTGCCCGTTCTTCGGGTAGATCTGAAAGTCGCCCTGGATCTGTGCAACGGCTCCCCCGTACCGGGAGCTGCTGAACTGACGGACTCCCACGTACCACCGCCCGATGACGACGCGGCCCCGGCTTTCGATCGGTGCAGAATTCAGGCCGGCTTCTGCAGGGTCTAGATGGAGTGAGACCCGTCGGTAGTCTGACACTTGTCATGTAGACCCCGGAGAACCGGGTAAGAATCTGACGGAGGCATCCAGTGAAAATCACCATCGAGGGGGCGAGCGAGGAGTTCGCCGAGAGGGTGCTCGCTCTCGCCGCGCAGCAGGGCGCGGAGCTGACCGTCGCCACTGTCGATACCGGCTGGACCGTCGACCGCGCCGAGCGTTACCTCCGCTCCCTCCCCGCCGGCGCCCGCCGGTTCGCCGAGATGGTCGTGGTCGACGGCGACGGTTACATCGATGCCGAGCGGCTGCGCCAAGTACTGGGTAAGCTCAATGGGCCGACCGTCGCCCTGTCCCGCGCGGTGCCGCGCGGTGTGCGCGAGGGTTGGTGGCCGGAAGGCATCAATGCCCCCATCAGCCCGGTGTGGGACCCGGACAATCCGAGTTGGCACAAGAACATCGCTTACCAGATGGCCAAGGAAAACGTGCCGATCTTCCGGGCCGCCATCACCCAGCTTTCCCTCGCTCAGGGACTTAGCGATCCCCTTGGCCTATCCCCCAACTCCTCAGAGAGTGCGGAGCGCATCGATGAGGACGAAGAGGAGGCGTCGTGATCGGGGCTTGGCCTGACAGCAGCGACCAAAAGGCCGCGTTAGCCGCGGCCGGTGTGCCCCTGACGAACTGCACTGGCGACGCCGCGCGCTGGCAGGTATGACCCCGACTCCTGCGCCAGTACCGGGATGCCCTTAGTGTGGTCCTGGGCGAGCCGCCCGCATCATCACCGTGGCAGGCCTTCCCGGGCTCCCACCCCTCATCGACCATGGTGGGAGAAGGCCGCCCAGTAGTAGGGCGATCCGCTTTCCGAGGATTCCGCCTGGCGGGCTTGCGCCTCGCCCAGAGCCTCGGCTGGGGCGAGGCCTCTCTGGGTCATGAGCCTATGAAACTCTTCCATCAGCACCGGTGTCCTCATGTCGTTCACCGTCCACAGGGAACCGACTGTGGCCGCTGCCCCGGCTGTCAGGAAAGCCGTGGACAGCGTGAGCGCTTCATCGAAGTTGTCTGCGGTAAGAGCCGAAGTGCAGGCGGACAGCACCACCAACGGGCCGACGGTGGTGGTGCGCCGGCCGCTGTGGGCGAGTAGGCGGCTCACCGTGAGGCTCTGGCCGTTGGCCAGGAGCAGCTTGGACGTGGTCGGATCCCTGTCGAACGTGGCGTGACAGGCGAGGTGCACCATGGGCAGACCTTCGCCTTCCGTACCGGGGAGTGCGGCGAGCACCCGCCCCGGTACGGCCGGGCCTGTACTGATTGCGTCGGATGCACCCAGCCTCTCGGCGAGCGGGTAGTAAGCGCGAAGGCTGTCCGCTTCGTCGTCGGCATACTTCAGATCTTTCGTCGGGTTGCCCACGAGAAGCGCGCGGCCGTCATACGTCGTCAGCTCGCGCTCCGCGACGGCGAGGAACGCGCGGGCGGAGGCCGCGTAAGAGAAGATCGCCTCGTACACGGCGTAGTGGGGCGGTCCGGAGCCGTCCGGGCGCCGTGCTGCATGCCAGGGCACCAATCCGGCATGGCCGCTTGGGACTAGCACCAGCCGGGGCTTGGTGGAGCCGGATGCAGAAAGTGTCTCGAGCAGTCGCCCGATCAGGACGTCCCATGCCCAGTCGCACAGGTGGTCCAAAGTCTGAGTCCAGGTGCTCCAGGCCGTGTGGCTCTCCTCGCGGGCCTGGCGCAGGGCTGGACCTGTCTCCGTTGCCTCGGCGGACATCCGTGCGTCGGAGGCCCGGAGGTGGTGGTTGTAGGCGTCGATGTACTGGGCGAGGGGGTTGCCAGGCACTGCGCGCAGCCCCGGCAGTTCGAGTCCCACTGGCTGGCCGGTGCGGGGCACGAGCAGTGCGTATCCCGCTGTGTGCGGGGTGCCGGTCATCACGTACACCAAGGCGTCGTTGCCGGTGGTGTTCAGGGCGTGCTGGATCTCGTGCAAGGTGGGCGGCCCTGGGAGCTGCGGCTGGTTGGTGTCGGCGGTGAGGGCGGTAATGACCTGGTGCCTGAGCTCTTCCGGCACTGTGCGCCGGCGGTTGCGGTGTGCCTCGGCCCGGGCCGCCTCCCAATCTTCTGCAAGATCCGGTCGGTCGGCTTTGCGCAGCCGGTCGCCGACCGACCCCGAAAGCATCGCAGCGTGTACGACGAGTCCGCGGCCTTGCTCGAGTACTTCTATCGCCTCGTCGGGCCGCTGATCTGCGAGGCACCAGCGGGCCACCTCGGCAGTGTGGAGGCGGGCGCCGCGGGCTGTGGCCAGTGCGGACTGCGGGGACTGGGCCGGAGCATTGCGTACGTGGAGGTCCAGTGCGAGTCGGCCCTGTGTGCGGGCCTCGGCCCGGTATTCGTCCGCTTGCCGCCCACCGGGCGACGAAGCATCGAGCGCGAGGGCCAGGCTCCGTAGGCAGCGGGAGAGTTCCGCCAGCGACGCCGGTGACGCGGACTCGGTGTCCGGGCCCCTGACCTCTGCCGCCTCGCGGGCGAGGCGGACGGCAGTGCGGGCATCGTCGAGCCGTCCGGAGCGCTGGTGGCGGAGGCGCACCCCATAGGCGAGTGCGCGCTGCATGAGGGCCCGGTCGGGGTGGTCGGCCGGCGTGAGTGCCAGAGCCCAGTGCTGTGCTCGTAGGGCGCGCCACAAGTCCACCGCCCGGTGGTCGCGGCGGTAGCGGGTGAGGAGGGTGCCGCCGAGTTGGTGCAGGGCTGTGGGCCGGTCGGGGTGCCCGTCCCCGGCTGACCGTATTGCTGCGCGGCAACAGCCGACGGCATGGTCGAGATCGCTCCGTTCTCGGGTGTTGTCGGCGGCTTCCAGGGCGGCCGGCTCTGCGTGGCGCAGCCTCAGCGCCTCGGCCAGGCTCAGCATCCGCCGGACATATTGGGGATGCCCCGGGTCCGTTGCCTGCACGGCGTCGACCAGGGCGGTGACGGCCTCGTCGGCGTCCCCGATGCCGGTGCCGAGGTTGTGGCGCTCAGCCAACGCTCCCCCGAGCTGAGAGAGCCAGGTCGGGCGATCCGGGTCGCGGGCACTGACCAATGCGACAGCCTGCCGCATGGCGTCGACGGCCGTGGTGAGATCCGCGAGGACGCCGCGGACGCTGAACCGGTCCCGCAGGGCGCTGCCCAGTCCGCCCAGGGCGACCGCTTGCGCTCGCGTGCCAGATGCGGCGGCTGCCACGGCCGCCCGTTCACCTTCGATCGCCTGGTCGAGGTCGGTGAGCCGCTGGCACCGGTCGTACCGGGCCCGGAGGGCGGATGCGAGGCCGTGCAGGCGGGTGCTGCGGGCGGGATCCTGGGGCGCTGTCTGTTCGACGGCCCTGGTTGCGCAGGCGACGGCCTCGTCGATGACGGCCGGTGTCCCGCAGCGCTCGAAGCGGGAGAACAGGACGTTGCCGAGGTTGTTGAGCCACAGCGGACGGTCTAGGGAAGTGGTGGGCAGCGACTCGAGTGCCTCTCGCAGAGCCTTCTCAGCGGCGGCCAGGTCGCGTTCGACCCCGCGATGCTTGTATCGGGTGTGCAGCGCCGCTCCCAGGTTCCCCAGAAGGGTGGGCCGCTCCGAATGTACCGACGACATCGCCGACAGCGCCTTCTCCGTCAGCGCTACGGCGCGGTCGAGGTCGGCAGGGTCACCTTGATTGTCGTAGCGCGTGCGAAGGGCAGAGGCGAGATTACTCAGTCGGGTCGGGAAGTCCGGGTCTGCTTCGACGGTGGCTGCCGCGGCTTCTTCCAGCCGCTCGATCCCCGTGGTCAGGTCGTCCGCATCCCCTGTCGTACGGAACCGGGTGAGCAGACAGTCACCCAGGTTGCTCAAGCAGGCGGCACGCGCCGGATGGCTGTTTCCGCATTCGGCGAGTGCCACCTCATGGCAAGTCACGGCCTGTGTCAGATCAGCGGGATGGCTGCTCAAGCGGTAACGCTGGTGCAGGCCGTTGCCGAAACCACTCACCACGGCGACGCGGCGTGGGTGGTTCGGGGTCAACGCCGTCACGGCTTCGGCGTGCTGCTGGACGGCATCGTCGAGTAGACCGGCGTCGCCCAGACGGTGAGCGCGTTTGGCAAGAACGATCGCCAGGGTGTGGAGGCGGCCAATTCGGTCTGGATGACCGTATGGCGTCAGGCCCACGGCCGTGCGGGCTCTCTCCTCGGCGCAGGCGAGATCCTCCTCTCGGCCCAGCGCCCGAAAGCGAGTCAGCAAGGCCACTGCGTGATTGGAGGCGTACCCGGCGCGGTTGGGGGCGTCCGCCGGGGCTGCTTCCCAAGCTGCGGCGTAGAGGTCGGCGGCGGTGTCGAGAGCGTCCATCCGGTACTGCTCCCCGTGCGGTGAGGGCCGCAGGTAGCGGGTGAGCATGGCGTTGCCGAGGTCCCGCACGGCGTCTGCGCGCGTTGCGGAGGCTATGGGTGCCTGGGCCACGAGGTCCAGCAGGACACGGATTGTGTCGTCGAGGTCGTTTCCTGCGGGAGCGGTAACGATCTCCCTCTGCCAGGGGTGCGCCGGGATCCCGGCCTGCGCCGGGTTCATGGCTGTCCTCCACCTGGCGTCGTCAGCGGCTGGGGCAGCGCCGGGTCGGCCGGCCAGTCGAAGGTGACCGGCGGCAGACTCCGCTTCGCCAAGTACATGCCCAGGTTCCGGCCCTCCCCCGGCTCAGCCTGGGTGGTGGTCGGAAGCGGGAAGCCCAGGGCACGGTAGAGGTTGGTCCGGTGAAGGAGGAAGGTGTCCTCTGCGGCGTCGCAATAGGCCTCCACCGCCGCTGCGACAGCACGGCAGGCGAGCCCCACCAGGAGCAGGCAGGAGACCGCGTAGACCACCTGAGTCCACCAAGCCGGCAGTAACCAGGTCCACGCCAGCAGCCCTGCGGCGAACAGTACGGCCTGTGCCCGGGTGACGATCAGGCTGGACGCCGACTCCAGACGTGTCCGTACTGCCGGGTCGACCACTTCGACGAGGGGCCGCCAGCACAGTTCCATGTCCAGACCGTGCCGTTCGGCCACCCGCTGTTCGGCGGCCGCCAGAGCGTTCGCTATCCGGGTGGGCTGGAGGGTGGCGCTGCCCTTGGGGTAGTGGCGCCGGGCGGCGGAGGCGGCCGCAGCCCGGCGTACCTGAAGGACGTCGTTCGTCGTGGGTTGCATGGCCGCGACGAGCTTGCCGCGTTGTCCACGGTGTGCTGCGATACGCCGCCGCGCCCACCACCGAAGCAATGGCACGTCCGGCCAGGCACCGCTGAGCAGGTTGAGCACCCCGGGCGCGCACCACACGGTGAGCAGGGCGGACATGACGATGATGCCCAGGGCCAGGGCGGTGGTGACTCCGATACCGAAGCCGCCGTGCCGTGTCATCAGGCAGACCGGGTGCGCTTTCGTCGCGTCGTCACCGTTACAGTCGATCCGGCGTGGCCGGGTGCTGGCGAGATAGAACACGATGCCTACCAGCCAGAAACACACCACTGCACCGCTCATGGCGCTGCTCCAGCGGCGGGCGAGCGGTTCGACCAGTCCTTTCGCAAGGTCCCCCATGTCCGGTCCGGCTCAATCCACTTGCTTGAGCGCTTGGTGGTGGAGCGGGCAGCACTCGTCCTCGTACGGGCCAGCGTCGTCTCCTGGTACCCGATGCGTGCACCCGGCTTCGGGACACTGCCAGTGTTCCGCCTCCACCGGGGCGCGCCGTATCGGGAATATTCGTTCTTCCGGAGCAGACGGAGGCGTGGATTCGCCCTCGGGGCTCGTCGCTGGTCCCTCGTCGCGCGGTTCCATGCTGGGGTCCAGTGCCAAGTGCCCTCCTTCGCCGTGTTGGATGAAGGCTGCCCAGACCATGGGGTTCATATGACCGGAGTCGTCGTTTTGGTCGCCCCCTGCCGGGGGCTTTTTCATCGGCATGCGATGGACTACTGCCGAGCAAGGCGCAGCTCGACGTTGTAGACGGGACAGGTGGCAGTGGGGCGAGGTCAGGGACAGGTGTGGAAGCGAGAGAACCTGCCGTCGGTCTTCCATGTGGCCCGATCGGCGTGGGTTCTCGGGACACGAACTCCCCCGGCTGCGGGCTCGTCAGCACGTCAGATTGATTGAGTCACGCAGCGACCCGCGCTTCCCCGACGGTCGGCCGCCCCGTACCTCTGCCTACTTGTTCGCCCGGCCGGCGCCAGTGTCTGTCAGCAGTCGGCGGCGAGCCTGCTCCGGGGTCTAGTCTCGGCACGAATCTCAATAGAAGGCAGCCTCTCCCCTCACTGCATGCGTAGGCATCCCGTACCTGGTGCAAAAGGCGTCACTCCGGCTATTGACCCGACTCGCGAGGGCTCTAGAACGCGATCAGCCGGCATGGCCGATGGGTGATTACGGCGTAATCACTGCGCTCCTTCGCCGACGCGTACGCCCTTGGGACTCTTGGGCGTGTGTGATGGGCCGCATGATGCTGGGCGATACCGGCAATCCCTATGACGCTCTCGTTCGCACCGTCGGCGTTCGAAGTCCTTCGAGGCTCCAGCCACTGGCGAAGCTATGGCTTGCCGGACGGGCGGCATGTGACCCTCAAGTCGTGGGGCGGCTCCCCGGCGCAGGTAGAACTGCATGGAGCAGTTGCGCTGGGTTGGGAGCAGCCGCCGGGACAGTGCGCAACTCACGGTCGCTGAGCCGCAGTTCCGTTGGGCGCTGGTCTGGATCGCGACGCGAATACTTGCCGGGCTGCATGGTCCGCAAGACATGCGACTCGTTGGCCTAGAGCCCTCCCGATCGAGCATGTGACGGGCCCGCCCATGAGTCGATCCGTTTGGCATGGGGCGGGATGATCTGCCGGACGAAGACTGGGCTCAGCTGAAGCCACGCCTTGGGCCAGGGAAGGCGGTGGAAAGACCATCGCAAGCGCGCCCGAGCAGAACACCACTCTTGCTATTGACGAACTCGCCGCGCCTCGGGACTGGGAAGGCAACGACTGCGGCGATGACCTGCCGCTCCCGCACCGTGACGATCAGGGTCTGGGCCCGGCGTTTAAAGAGCTCCTCCTTGATCACGGACGAGCTAGCCACGGAGCCAGCACGAGGTTCTCGCGACCCTTCGCACAGGCCCTAGTTCGACTGATCACGCGGTGCCTTCCCCGCGGCGCCGCTCAACCTCTCCTATCTACGGCTCCTGCGTCGTGGTGATGCGCTCGTGTGATTACGCCGTAATCAGCGAGTTGAGCCTGACGCAAGAAGGCGAGGACTCCACAGTGAGCCCAGTCATTGTCATGCTCTCCACGTCGAGCGCCGGTCCGCAGAGGTCTACCTAGAGCGAAGCGAGATCCCGTCCGCACACCAGGGACGTGGGCTTGGCAGCCAACTCCGCGGGGGTGACTGGCCGCAGGCCTACGGCGGTCAAACGGCCGGCTCCTGGGGCCGCTCGACGAGCAGGTCGCGTTCCAAGTGTGTTCCGCCACGGATGAGGGTGACGGTCCGAGTGCAGTCACGGCCCGCCGCCGCGGGGATTGGGCTCCGCAGTCGGATGGTGGAGACGGCCGACTCGAGGCTGCGTGGACCGGAACACGTACGACTTTTCGGTCTGGTTCGCTGATCACAGGGTTCGCTCCCCCACCGTCGCCTGCCCAGTCCCCCTTCGAAGCTGCCGCGTCGTGAGTGATTACGCCGTAATCACTCACAGAGCGAGGCACACAGGCCAGCTGGGTGATTACGCCGTAATCAGGGAACCTGACACAGGAGGCGAGGACACCGCGACGAGCTGAGCCATCGACCGACCTGGTCATCGCGCAGGAGCTTAATCTCTCGTCGCCGCAGGCGACCTGACCGCCTATCCCTACACCGGCCACCTCGCCTCCGCCACCGGCCTCGTCCCCTCATCGCCAGAGACTCCGGACGCCGCGCCGGCAACCTCCATCAGCCCCGACGCTACAGTCGCCGCCTGCGAAGAGTGTTCTGTCTCTCCGCGCGAGCAGCGTCATCCGCGCCGGCCTCAACCGTACCTACCGCCTCAAGAGCAGCGGGCCGCAAACCCCGCCGTCATCGCTTCCCGCGCCTGATGGAGTCCCTAGCCAGGACTGTTCACCTACCACCAGAGATCTGAGGTTGGCCACCGTCCATGCCACCGAGGCGATCTCCGCATCATCCAACGGGTGGTCGTTCCTGCCCTCGGGGGCGAAGTAGAGGAAGATCGACCAAGGCACGGGTGATGTATGGGCGCGTGAGTAGCCTGGTGTCCAACCCCCGGTGGGTGGGTGGATCCTCGTTCGTCAGGAGAACTCGTCCCAGACAAAGGCAGACCTGACCATGGCGCAGTTCTACATGACCAAGCGCTGAGGGTCGCCCTGAGCCGTCCGAGGTGGCTGATTGGTGGCTACAGCTGTCGTGGAAGGCGTCCCGGCAGGTCAAACAGAGGAATCGGCGCAAATCCTGCGCAGTTCAGCAGTACCGCGGGTTGGGAGGGGGATCGAAATTCCCCAGGCTTGCACGACCCCACGCCGTCCAAAGCAGGGATTCCAAGGTCTGACTCGGGGTCCCTCAGCCTCGCTCATAAGACGGGTGTCGCAGTTCGGTGGCCGTTCCCCCACCGCCGCTGTCAGTTCCGAACTGTACGGTCCCGCTATGGCTGAGAGGCCGACCACGAGCTGGCGTCACGGCGTAGCTGAGGAAGCCAAGGAGCTTGCAGCGGGCACCCTGGATCCTGAGTGTGCCTGCATGATGGGGCTGTTCCCCGACGAACTCCTCACAGCGACGGACGAGGTCCTCGACTCCTTCGAGGACGAGCTCCCTGGGCTGGGGGAGGCGAGCGACGAGAGGGTCTTCGTCGTCGTGGAACGCGTTGTCCTAGCACTGAACGCTGTGAGCGAGTCTCATAACGAGGCCGCCTTCGAGACCGACGAGCGCGAGGCGTTGTGCGACTACATCGACCAGTCGCTCAACGAGCATGGTGTCGATGTAGTCCTGACCGCGCGCCAGGGACTGGGTCGGTACCAGCTCACAGACAGGTGGCGGAAGTGGTAGGGCCACTCACCGACGATGCCCCGGCCTGCCCCGAGTGCACCCAGCCCACGAAGTTTGGCGGCTACCTCTTGGTTCGGCGGGAGGACGATGGCCGGCGGACCTGTCGGACACTGTGGAGGTGTATCGGTGGGCATGTCTGGTGGCGGTGGATCGACCGGCCGCAGGAACCTTTGTAGGCCTGTCCTATGCCCGAACTATTCCGCTGACATCCAACGCTGACATCAACGCTGCCGGACGGCAGCGGTACAGAGCAGCCTCGTCTACCGTCGGTCCAGGAGGCGCGTCCTGACCAAGCCGAGGAGCGATCGATCTCCTTAAGAGGGTGTCACTAGTTGGAATCCTGGCGGGGACACCAGCTCAAAGGCGCTCCTTCGAGGCCCGCTGACACCGGCCCGAGGCGTACCCGGACGAACCCGTGC
>NZ_JAJSZC010000023.1:0-13593 GCF_036815105.1 Streptomyces sp. IBSBF 3136 | reverse complement strand
CGCTCCTTCGAGGCCCGCTGACACCGGCCCGAGGCGTACCCGGACGAACCCGTGCGCCGCGCGGTGTCGATGTGGACCAGAGTCGGCCCCAGGCCGAGCAGCGAGCGGTGGACAGCCTCCGCGACGACCTCTCCTCGAGCCGCTGCGCCGAGCACAACCGGGACCTCGTCGCCCTGGACGCGGCAGAACTGCGGCTACACCTATGGGCCCGGATCATCGTGCGCGGAGTGGCCGACTGGAGTCCCGCATGACGGCGGTGGGTTGGTCGGCCTGGGGAAGTGGTGCAGGGTGATGTAGGGGCGGGGGGACGTGGATGGCTCTGTGGGTTTCGGCCTTGCTCCGTACCAAAAGCACTGTGCCAGGACGCTCTCACGTTCCCCGGCGGCCGTGTGGTTGGTGTTACCGCCGTAGGAACCTTGGTCCTCTATGAGGGCTGCCCGGTGATTACGACGTAATCACCTCGTGCCGGCGCAGGTGCTGTAGATCTGCTGGACACGTCTTCTCGTGTGGTTGGACGGGTGATGACACAACTAACTTGGTCTAACTAACGCGTCGATGGTTCAAACGATCACGAACGTTAGTATGGTTCCTCTCATGAGTTCACCAGCCATGTCCAACGACCGCGAGAAGGTCGTGTCCAAGCTGCCGGGATGGCTCCGGCAAGACCTCAAAGTCAGAGCCGCCCAGCACGGCATTGAGATCCAGGCCGCGGTCGAACAGGGCATCAGGGACTGGTGCAACCTGGCTTCCGCCACGGCGACGGTCGACACCGCCGGGGCAGACTCGTTCTCCACCTTCCTTCCGCCCGGACAGTGGGAGGAGTTCCGTCAGATCGCTGCCGACCGGCGCGTCTCCCTCATCCAGGGCCTCGCCCAGTCCATCAAGGTGTGGGTGGATGCCAACCCGGCGCCGGAGGTCGTCCGCCCGGAGATCACCCGCCGCATCATCGTCTGCAACCAGAAGGGCGGTGTCGGCAAGACCGCCATCACCGCAGGGCTCGGTGAAGCCCTCGCCGAAGACCGCAACGTCCTACACCCGGTGCGGATCGCCAAGGCTCTCACCAAGGCCCTGCGGGCGAGCGAGACGCACACTGACGAGGCGGAGTCGGAAGACAACCCGCTCGACATCGAGAACCTGCCTGGCCCTGGCCAGAACGTGCTGCTCGTCGACTTCGACCCCCAGTGCCACCTCACCAACCAGCTCGGTGGCGCTCCGCTGCCCATGAACGGTGACAGCCTCACCAATCACATGGCGGGTGACCCCAAAGGGGACCTCCGAGACCTCATCCTCTCCATCGACGAGGAGACCTTTGGCGGCAGGCTCCATCTCCTGCCAGCCTGCAACGACGCGTTCCTGCTCGACGTGCGCCTGTCGGCTGTCCGAGCGCGGGAAGCAGCACTGGAACGAGCCCTCGCTCCGCTCGAGGCTGATTACGACGTAATCATCGTCGACTGCCCGCCGAGCCTCGGCCTCAGCATGGACGCCGCTGCCTACTACGGCCGGCGACGCGATGGCGAGAAGCCCGGCCAGTCCGGTGCCCTGATCGTGGTACAGGCTGAGGATAGCTCTGCCGACGCCTACGAGCTGCTCACCACGCAGGTCGACGACCTGCGCAGCGACCTTCAGGTCGACATCGACTACCTCGGCATCGTCGTGAACCTCTACGACTCCCGCCGCGGTTACATCGCCACCTCGTCTCTCCAGGGGTGGGTGGACATAAAGGATCCGCGGGTTGTCGGACTCATCGGTGACCTCAAGGAACAGAAGGAAGCAGTCCGAGTGAAGAAGCCCCTGCTCTCCTACGCGCCGAAGTCGCAGCAGGCTGTCGGTATGCGCGCCCTGGCAAGGGAGGTCTTGTGAGCAAGGCCGATCAGCTGGGCGCGGGCCGGTTCGGTGGGGGAGTGCGTCCCGTCAGCGCACGCCGCCAAGCCGTCGCCGCGGCCACCGGTGTACCTACCGATGGCGTCGCGGCTCCAACGGAGCTGTCCGTCCACCGCATCAGCCTCAACCCCGACAACCCGCGCTCTGCCCTTGGAGACTTGACCGACCTGGCCGGCAGCCTGAAGACACACGGGCAGAAGCAGGCCATCACGGTCATGAACCGGGACGCCTACCTCAAAGCCAATCCCGCTCAGGAAACTGCGCTGGAGCCGGACACCACCCACGTGGTGGTCGACGGCAGCAGTCGGCTGGCCGCCGCTCGCGAAGCCGGACTCGCCACGATCAAGGTGATGGTCAGCGATGACCAGGGAGCGACCTCCGAGGAACTCCTGGAATCCGCCCTCGTGGCCAACATCCACCGCCAAGATCTCGAGGAGATCGACGAAGCCCGCGCCCTGCAACGGCTCCTGACCATCTACGGCAGCCAGCGAGCCCTGGCGAAACGACTCCACCGCTCCCAAGGCTGGGTGTCACAGCGCCTGGCCCTGCTCAACCTGACTCCCGAACTGCAGGCCCGCATCGGCCAGGAGCCCATCGACCTGTTGCGCGCTGTCGGCAACAAGCCGGCGGACCAGCAGGAAGCAGCCCTGCAGGAGATGAAGGCGGACCGAACCCGGAAGGAACAGGAAGGGGCGCGCGCAGCCCGGGCTCAGAATCAGCGTCCGGCAGAGGAAGAGACGGACAGCCCAGAAGCAGGTCCCACCGGTGGTCAGGCTGTCGTCACCAGTGTCCCGGACGGGGGTGCTGCGGACACCGGCACCTCTGAGGACCGTCCCGTCAGCGCTGTCACCACCAGCGTTCCGGACGTGGCCGCCCCGGTTGAAGAATCAGCACTCGTCACCACCGAGGCGATTCCCGAACCGCGCGTGCACTCGTCCTCGGCAGCAGCAGACAGCAACACCTCAAGCGAGGAGCCGCGCACCCGGAGGGTGCCATACGACGAGCCTGGGCCCCTCGCCATGCTCCTCGACACGAAGATCGCCTCGGACGACACCTTCTTCGCACTGCTTCGCATTCTGAGCCAGAAGGGCCTTGATCGAGACCCGGCTCGCTTTGGCGAACTGGTGCGCTCCCTCGGGGACCAGGTCGCAAGCAAGAGCGACTAGTGGGCCGGCCCCGCTGTCCCGACATAGCGGACGGGGGAGCGGGGCTCACTCAGGCCGGTAAATCTCCCCGACTCGAGAGCCAGCGCCCCACTGTGCATTTCGGCACGAACCGCTTGGCGGGACGGGAGATGTGATTTCGTGTCACCTGCAGAGCGAGCGGCCTCCCCGGCCGGGAGTTGCCGCGCACCGGCAGAGTGCTGTGAGCACCACCCGCGGCAACGCCAAGTAGGTCCGCGAACCGGAGAAGGCGGGAAGACGGGTGTGCCCCGGCCAGTAGGCCGGGGCACACCCGTGACTGGGGGGAGACTCGCTGTCTTCGGGGCGCACGCACCCAGATCTTCCACGCGGGGCTGGGTAGTCAGCGTTTGATGCGGCCGCGTACGGCGAGAGCGGCTAGGGCGAGGAGGGTGGGTTCGAAGAGGCGGGAGCCCATCTCAATGTAGATGCCGGCGGTGGTTACACATATAGCGTTTCCTGTCGGCGGCGAGGCCCCGAACCTGATCCGTTCCAGCCGGGGGCGGAAACGGCCCCTGGTGCCTGCTGCAACCGCCGATCAGCAAGCCGTGTCTCCACCCGCATGAGACTCACCTGGTGGTTACGGACCTCGCGGGGCGACCGAGAGCTGCGCCTGTGGAAGGTCGGTCTCGTCCTCCCCGTGGCCTTCATCGCCGCTCTCGCGGTCGCTACCGCCGTCTTTTACACCGGCTGGGACCTGCTCGGCGCCCGCGGGCTGAAGCCCGAAGACCGTATCGACTCCAAGACGCTTTTCGACCTGGTCAAACTTTCCTTTGGTGTCGTCGCCGGCGCCGGTGCTCTCGTGGCCCTGGTCGTCGCCTACCGCTGCCAGCGCGTCGACGAAGCCGGCGCCTACCGTGAAGACACGCGGCTGCACACCGAGCGCTTCTCCCAGGCCGTCGACAAACTCGGATCCGACTCCCCGGCCGTCCGCCTCGGGGGCGTCCACGCACTGGCCGGACTCGTCGACGACGCGCCCGACGACAGCTTGCGTCAGACCTGCATCGACGTTCTCTGCGCATATCTCCAACTCCCCTTCACCCCCGACCCTGGCGACGACCCTGCCGACCAGGAGGAACACCACCGATACCTGGCCCTCCGCAAGGTCCGACACACGATCCTGCACCTCATCGGCGATCACTACCGCCGCCCGCGGGGAACCCACGGCTCGTGGGAAGGGTGCAACTTGAATCTCAACGGCGTCACCATCGACGGCCCTATGGACGTCAGTGGCGCAACGTTCTCCGGCGGCGCGGTGGCCTTCGGCGGTGCGGCGTTCTCCGCCGGCACGGTGGACTTCAACCGTGCAACGTTCTCCGGCGGCAGGGTGCACTTCGACGGTGCGGCGTTCTCCGCCGGCACGGTGAACTTCGACGGTGCGGCGTTCTCCGGCGGCTTTGTGAGCTTCGACCGTGCGACGTTCTCCGGCGGCACGGTGGAATTCGACGGTGCGGCGTTCTCCGACGGCACAGTGCACTTCCACAATGCGGCATTCTCGGGTGGCAGGGTGACCTTCGAGGGTGCGAGGGGTCCTGTTCCCGTTGGGTTGCTCGCCGCGACCAACACTCGGACCTCTGCAGCGGTGCTTGTCCTTCCCCCAGCCTGGCTGGCCTCGAATCCGTAACGCTGGGGGGTGGAAACGGTCGAGGGNACCAACACTCGGACCTCTGCAGCGGTGCTTGTCCTTCCCCCAGCCTGGCTGGCCTCGAATCCGTAACGCTGGGGGGTGGAAACGGTCGAGGGCGGCCCACCGGGTGGGACCGCCCTCGTGTGTTGTCGGAGGTCAGCGCTGGTGTCAGGGCTTCGGGGGGAACTGGAGGGCGGCTACCCAGGTCGCGAAGGCGAACTGCGCCAGCTGGAAACCCACCGCGAACAGTCCGGAGCCGAAGCACACCACCGCGGCGGCGAAGGCCGCGTTGCCGATCCAGAAGAGGCCGCGGCGGGTGTGGGTACGGCGCCAGACCGCAGCTTCCTCGCGCTTGGCCAGGCGGCGCTCTCGGCGCAGCTTCTTCAGCTGGCGGCGCTGCTCGGCAAGGTCGCGTTCTGCGTCCTTGATCCGGATGCTGAGGGCCTTGCTGTGCGGCAGGTTCTGACCCTCGGCGCCGAACTGGGAGATGCTTGTCATGGAACTGTTCCTCTTGCTGTCGCAGTTCTCGCCGCGCTCGCGGTGTGGAGCCTGCCGAGCGGGCGGTGCGAGGGCACCTTGTGTGCCCCTGCACTGACACCAGTAGGGCCGGATCTCCTGGCGTTTGTTCGCCGAGATCCGGCCCTACTGGGCATGTGTTCGTGGAGATGTGGTGTTGTCCTGCTCGGCACTTCTGCCTCTAGTGCGACGGTGGTCCCAACCCAGACTGCCGTCGCGCCAGTGGCCGGCGGTTTAGGGCCGAAGCACGTCGCCCTGTCCTGATCGCTGGCCGTACCAAGCAACTGTTGCGAGTACTGCGATCACCCCGAGCCGAGTCCCCCGGATCGGCTCGGACGAGCGGCTTCGAGCGAAGACCGTCGCCCTGACCGACATCAAGGCGATCAGGAAGGCGTCCCAGGCACGTGAAATTCGGTAGCGGAAGAGTGCTGCGATGGTGTGCATCGCCAGCACCCGGTCCTTCTGGTTGTCCACAGGTTCTCCCTCATCGACTTGGCGAATGTGGTGGGTGCGTTAGGTGGCTTTCCTAAGTCGAGAGCAGCCCACCCTCGGTGTGCACGGACCGCGGTCTTCGCGGGCCGTGCACCCGAGGCAGAGGATGCTTGGTCGCTCAGGCGAGACCGAGTTCCCCGCCCGCATCCTTCGCCTTGGCCTTGGCCCTGCCGACCGCATTGCGTACGGCTCCGTCCGTGATCCCCAGCAGCTGCGCCGCCTGCGGTGAGGTGTAACCGTCGAACTTCACCAGGGCGAGGGCGATCAGCTCGCCTGGGCTCAACTCGTTGGAGAGCGTTTCCTTGTAGTGCTTCATCTCCAGCCGGGCCGTGACGGTGGCGGCGACGGAGTCGACGTCGAAGTCCACCGGGTAGCCCGCCACGGGCATGGGGGCCTCGTCCAGCGTCCATGTCTCGTCTCCGATCAGCAGCTCCCGCTTGCGCTGCTTGGCGAGGACGGTATGGAACTTACGTACGGCGTTGTTGAAGGACTTCCAGGCGTAGTCCTTGATCTGGTCGTCGACCGGACCCTTCTTCAGGCGCCCGTGCAGGCTCTGGAAGGTCTTGTCCGAGACGTCGCCCTCGTGGACCTCACCCACGTTGACGAGCACGTGGCGGCGGAACGACCGCTCGTTGTCCGCGATGTACCCCCACTGCGCCAGTGACTTCTCCGGGAGATCCTTCTCCGGGCACAGCAAGGGGAGGATGCTCTCGCCTCGCTGACCGGGGATCCATGGGAACCGCTTCACATTGAATCCTTCGATTGAGTTGTCTGCTGACCTGCCCGCGCGGGCCCCCCAATCGCGTCCCGCACTTCTTCCAGTCCCTGGCGTAGAGAAGCCGTTTGTGCGCGAGTGTGTGATCTGCATCACATGAGCGTCTGTCGATCGTCGCGTGCTCACACCGCCGCTCCAATGCGATAGGGGGGCGGGAACGGTCGTCTGCGCCTCCCCTCGCCCTGATTGGATGATCCAATCCGTTCCGGCAGGAACCCGTGATCAATCCAATGCGGCGGGCAGAACATGGGTGTGGCCCCCGCCCTGAGGCTGAGCGGGGGCCACACACTTAGTGAGGATGGGCAAGCTGTCTGCCGTCAGTTGTGCTTACGCGCACTGTCCTCGGCCGTGGTAGTGGGTGTACTTGCGGCAGATGCGCTGTCGCCCCTCATAGGTGAGGGCCTGGTTGTACTCCCTGAGATACCGGTAGTTCTGGCTGTACTTGTGTACCGAGTAGACGAAGTCGTACACGCCTGCGGCCCCACCGAGGCAGGAGCCGAAACCTCGCCAGCGCGTCCAGCAGCTACGTGCCCGGAACCGCCTGGCCGCCTTCCACCGACGAACGGGGAGGATCGAGATGGCGATCTGGGCCCCGTAGTAGTAGTGCCGCCAGTTCGGGTTGCGCTGCCAACGCTTCACGGTCGAGCACCAACGCCAGCACCACCGCCGGCCGTCGAGGTCGTACTTGTCCGTGGGGTCGGCGGTGACGTATTCGTAGGCGTTGGCGTTGCCGCCGTAGACGGGGTCGGNCCAGCACCACCGCCGGCCGTCGAGGTCGTACTTGTCCGTGGGGTCGGCGGTGACGTATTCGTAGGCGTTGGCGTTGCCGCCGTAGACGGGGTCGGTGGTCAGGAAGCGTCCGGTGGTGGGGTTGTACAGGCGGATGCCCATGAGGGTGAGGCCTGTGACGGTTTCACTGGAGCGCTGCTTGCCGCCGAGCCAGCCGTAGCGGGTGGCTGCCTGGTCGGTGCGGGGGTTTCCGTATTCGTCGCTGTCCAGGGCGGTGGGGGCCTTGGTGGTGTCCAGCGGGAGCTGGAGGGCCACGTCGCCGTGGATGGTGGTCAGCTGCAGGACGGTGTCGCCGGTCTTGGTGGTGGTGGCGGCGAGGTCGCCGGAGGCTGATTCGACGTTGCGGGTGAGGGCGCCGGTGGCGGTGTCCTCGATGGTCCAGCGGGGGTTGTCGCCGTCGCCGTCGTAGTGGTTGAGCTTGGACGCGGTCTGGGTCCAGGTGCTGCCGCTGCCGGTTTCGACCTTCCAGGAGCGGAAGCGCAGGTCGGCGTCGAGCTGCCAGGTCTGGCGCTGGCCGTTCGCGGTGAGCTGGTAGGCGAGGTCGTTGGCGTAGTAGGCGGCGGTGCCCTGGCCGGGGACGGCGGTGGTGCGGCCGAACGCGTCGTAGGTGTAGCCGGTGTCGACGATGCGGTCGGCGCTGTCGTAGGTGTAGTTGGTGGTGGTGCCTGCGCTGGTGGGGCAGTCGGCGCCGGGGGTGCCGGCGTTGGTGGTCAGGGACTTGCGGTTGGTGTGGTTGTCGAAGGTGTAGGCGCGGCGGGTGCAGGTCGTCTGGTAGGTGTCCTCGACCGTGGTGAGTCGTCCGGTGGCGTCGTAGCCGTAGTCCTGGCTGGAGAGCCCGGCGTGGCTGGTGACCTGGCCGTTGATGGACTCGGTGACGGTGTCGGAGTAGACGATGGTGCCGTCGCTGTCGCGGGTGTAGGTGCGGTCGGAGGCGGAGCCGGTGGTGTCCTCGGTCTGGGTGAGGGTGTAGCCGCCGGGCAGCTTCTCGGTGGCGACCGAGCCGTCCGCGTCGTAGGTGGCCTTGAAGGTGCCGGCCACGGAGTCGGTGGTGCTGGTGACCAGGCCGCGGGGTTCAGCGCTCTGGTCGTAGGTGTAGGTGACGGTCGTGGGGACGCTGTCACTGACCTTGACCGGCCGGTCGAGCAGGTCGTACTCGGTGGTGGTGGTGCCGTTGTCGGCGTCGGTGTAGGAGATCTGGCGGCCCAGCTTGTCGTAGGCCTTGGTGATGGTGCCGGCGGTGGACGAGACGGTCTTGACCGCCCGGCCGGTGTCCGGGTCGTACTGGGTGGTGGCGTCGGGGACGGCCTGGCCGACGCCGCCGGTGACGGTGACCTTGCCGGGACGGCCTGCGTTGTCGTAGGTCGTGGTGGTGGTGCGGGTGGAGCCGTTGGCGGTGTCGGTGACCTTGGCCGGGTTGCCGTACCAGTCGTACTCGGTGGTGGTGGTGGGCAGCTGGCTGGGGTTGGAACCGCCGCCGGTGATCGCACCGCCGGCGCTGACGGAGCAGACCAGGTCGGCCCATTCGGGCCTGCCGGCGCAGGCGCCGGTGCCGGTCGCGGACCAGTACGTCGTCACCCGGGTGCCGGCGTCGGTGCCGCTGGCACCGGGCAGGTACTGCTTGGTGGGGCGGCCCTGGCTGTCGTAGTCGGTGGTCTCGGTGAGCGCGAGCCCGCCCGGGTCCTTGATCGTCTTGGTGGCGACGCCCTTGGCCCAGTCGTAGACGGTCTGGGTCACGCGGGTCTCGCCCTGCACGGAGGGGTGTTCACGGACCTGGGCACCGGTGGTGACCTTGGTGATCTGGTCCTTGACCTTGGCGGTGCCGTCGGTGGGACGGCCCTCGTCGTAGTCGTTGACCGTCCAGGTGCGGGCGGTGACCGAGGTACCGGCCGGGACCAGGACGGTGGTGGACTGCTTGAGGTCGGCGGTCAGGTCGATCCGCCGCAGCGGGCCGTACTCCTCCAGCTCGCGGGTGCCGGTGTCGTTGTAGACGGATCGGGTGTCGAGCAGGCCGGCGCGGTCGGCGCTGGCGAGCTGGGCGATGCCGAGGTCGGCCTGGGTGGCCTTGTCGTCGGCGCTCTCGCCCAGGGCGACAGCCCGGTTCGCGGCGGTCAGCTCGCGCACGGTGTTGCCGAAGCGGTCGAACTCGGTGGTGGAGATGTGGCCGCCGGGGGTGGCGGTGTTGACCTCGCGGCCCGAGACGCCCAGGTAGTGGACGTCGGCCCGCTTGTAGTCGCCGGCGCTGAGCGAGCCGCCGGAGTTGGAGGTGGGCACGGCGTCGGCGGGCAGGACCGCGGTGGCGTCGGTCGGGTTGTCCGTCTGCCCCCAGTCCTTCACGTCCGAGGAGCCCATCTGGTACGGGGCGGTGGTGCCGGTCAGCGGCACGTCGTAGACGACGCTGGTGGCGGCGGTGCCCTGCTGCACGTCCGGGGTGCCCTGCTGCAGTGCGGACCGGGAGGCCTTCAGCAGCATGCCGTCACCGGCGGTGTCGGCGTTGCCGGCCTTGCCGTAGGTGAAGTTCCAGGGCAGTTCACCGGGCGGGGTGTACTGGGTGACCCGGCCGTCGGAGTCGTAGTCGTACGCCGTCTTCAGCGCGGGGCTGATCTGCGGGTTCCATGCCTGCCGCAGCCGGCCCGAGGTGTCGTAGGCGTAGTCCTGCACCGCCTTGGACGTGGCCGCGGCCGCACCGGGCTCGGTGGACCACAGGCGGATCTCCTTGACCTGGTCCGCGAAGTCACCGAAGGACCCGGTGGCAGCCGTGGTCGACGAGGCGTACACGAACTCCAGCGCCCGGCAGCCCTTGGTCGACGGGTCCGACGTGCACGCGGAAGCCGAGGCCGCTGAGGTCGGGGCGATGATCCGCTTGGGGCGGGCCAGCTGCTTGTCGCCCACGGGCACCGTCTCGGAAACCACGGTGGTGGTGGAGTTGCTCAGGCCGTCCAGCAGGGTGCTGGAGACCTGCCAGGTGGTGGCACCGGTCGGCTTGGTGAACTCGGTGACCGTGCCGTTGGTGTCGCTGAGGGTGAAGCTGCCCGAGACGCTGCCCTTGAGGGTCAGGTCCTCCGAGCCCGGCTCCGGGATCCAGCCGCTCTTGGCCGCGTTGGCGGTGAAGTAGGTCTCCTCGCCTTCGACGTCGACGAGAGCCACCGCGGTGTCGGAGATCTTGCGCAGGTGGCTGTAGTCGGAGTCGGTCATCTCCGCCGCAGTGCCGGACACCCACTCCTTACCGAAGATCGCGGCCTGGCCTTCCTGCTTGGCGCCCTTGTCGGGCACCCGGGAAGAGGTGGTGCGGCTGGCGGTGAGGCCGAACGAGGAGGCGTCCGTGGCCGACAGGCTGTAGTCACCGGTCAGCAGGTTCACGCTGCCCGGCCCGACCTCGTCGGTGGCGGCGCCGTCCGCGTTGCGGTCGACGACCACGGTCAGCGGCTCGGTGCTGCCCGAGGCACTGTTCGGCCCGGTGAAGTCGGCCTTGATCTGCACCGATCCGTCGGGGTCGACGGTGCTGGTGGCGTTCCAGACCAGCTTGGCGTTCTTGCCGTTCGTCAGCGGCACCGGCCACGAGCTGACCGCCTGGCCGCCGTCGGTGACATCCCCGGCGGGGATCTTCACCCAGTCGTCCGCTTCCGAACGCCGCCAGGAGAAGGAGACGTTGTCGTACTTGCCCCCGTCCGCCTCGGCGACCAGCGGCACCCGGCGTGCGGTGCGCTCGCCCTCACTGGGCTCGATGAACCCGCCCGGGCCGGCGTGGAAGGTGTACTCGATCGCCTCGGACTTGTTGTCCGCCTTGTCCACGGCCCGCACCTGCAGGGTGTGGGTGCCGTTCTTCGGCGGGGTGACGGTGATGTCCTTGTCCGCGCTGGAACCGCCGGTGGAGACCTTCGTCCAGGTCACACCGTCCAGCGACCACTCCAGCCAGTTGTGGTCGGAGGCCGGCGGAGTCACGGTGAACGTGCCGGCAGTCCCGGCGCCCTTGACCCACTTGTCCGACGGGTAGTCCGTGGACGTGATCTTCGCGGGAGCGGACGGGGCCTTGGTGTCGACGGTGAACGTCTTCCACGCCGACCAGCCGAGGTTGTAGTGCGTCCCGTCGTAGGGGTTGGTGCGGAACTTGTAGGTCTTGCCGTCGCTGAGCAGCCCCGAGGGGACCGTCACCGACGCCACCTGTCCGGATGGCACGTACTTCGACACCAGGTAGTTGCCGACCTGGGTGTCGGTGGCGCTGTCACGGATCTCGAAGGTGCCGTCGACCTTGTCACCGTCGGAGTCGACGAAGGTGTCCCGCAGCGTCGGCGTGGTGGTGTTGACCACGTAGGAGCCGCTGTAGGAGAAGTACGGCGGGCCGGCTTCCTGCTTGGTTCCGGTGCGCGGTCGGTAGTTGTAGTGCACCACCAGCTTCGGCGGGTTGGAGGCGGCGTTGGCGGAGTTGACCCGCTTCCACTGGCCGAGGACCGACTCGTCCGAGGCCCGCAACCCCATGTTGCCGCGGGTGGCCTTCGCCGACGCCCACTCCTGCACCAGCGTGGACACGTCGGCGTTGATCCAGCCGTCCGGCTGCGTCGAGCAGCCCGGGTTGCCGGTGGTCTCGCTCGAGGTGGCCTTCTTCGCCGTCCACGCCGGCTGCGCGGTCCAGCGCGAGGACGTCGAGGCGGCGCCGGCCGACCAGACCTCCCACGGGTAGGCCTTGCAGTCGGTGTTGCCGGAGTGGAAGTTCCACAGCGACAGCTTGGCGTCCAGGACCAGCGCGTCCTGGAGCGGCGTGGTGTTCCACGAGACGAACGACCGCGCGGTGCGCGGCGTGCCGTCGGCGTTCTTCGTGCCCGGGTTACCGAAGTCGAGTTCGGTGTCGTTGGACCAGTCGACTGTCTCGCCCTGCTGCACGTAGGTGTCGAAGACGTTCGACAGCGACGAGGTGGACGGGTCGACCGTGACCGGGTACTGCGTCTTGGGGGAGGCCAGGAACTTGGCATCCGGGGTGATCACCAGGTCGACGGCGCCGCCCTTGTGGTGCACCACCTTCAGGCCGACCTTCGCCCGGTGGGTGTGCTCACCCGAGCGCTTGTCGACCTTCGCGTCCCACATCACCGGGGCGGGCATGACGGCCCGCTTCTTGCTCTTCTTGTCGGTGAACTGGACGCTTCCGTCCTTCAGCTGCCGGATCTTCAGGCCCTTGGCCTTCACCGGCAGCGTGTAGGAGTAGCCACCGGCGCTGGGGCGCTCGTTGATCCGGACGTACTGCTCAAAGCCGGTCCGGGTGGCCTCCACGACCACGTCCCCGCCCGGGACGGCGCCGCTGTAGGTGGCGCGGTTGCCGTCCAGCTTCGGCTTGGGCAGGCCGCCCTTCCACTGCAGAGTGATCTGCTGGTCGCCCTCGCCGAGGGTCACCAGGTCACGTGCACCGACCGTCTTGCCTTGGGTCAGCGAGGTCAGCCGCTTCCCGCCCGGCTTGGCGAACGCCAGCCCCCGCGGGTGGGCTTTCGGCTCGACGGATCCGTCGGCCTTGCTCACCAGGTTCAGGTCGACACCGTGCCAGTGGCCCGCCTTGTCCTTGAACCGGACAGGTCCTGCCGACAGTTCCGTGGTCAGGCTGCCATCGGCGTGCACCCACGTCGTCGACGTCTCGGTCCTCTCGGACAGAGCCTCAACACGCTTGCCCGACAGACGCGCCAGCACCCGCGCCGAGGGTACGTTCGCCGCTGAGGTGGCGTAGTGCTTCTTCTTCCCCGCTGAGTGGGTCTTGGCCGCAGATGCCGACGCCGTCGGGACAATGCCCTCGGCTCCCTGCAGAACCGTTACCGCCATCGTGGCGGCCAGGGACACAGCGATCCGCTGTACCCATCCCCGTTGCGGATTGGGCCAGACGCTCCCGCGTCCAGCCCCCATCCTTTGCCTCATCACTGTCCTAAATCTCGTCACCAGCCCACCGATTGGGCAGCGACGGCGAACTTAACTGATCAACAGATTGGGCAAATCGGCACGCAAGGGGCACAGGCAACGTTTACAAACCGACCCGATATGCAAAGGTTATGCAAAGCAAGTACACAACCGCCCCTCAGGCCGGTCACACACCGCCCCGGAAACCGTCAAGAAACATCCAGGACCATGTCCGGTCACCCCTAAGTCGCTTGACTGAGTGTCACCAAGGTGGGCTCTGGAGCCACCCCGACTGATCGCCCCGCAACCGGGCATCTGTTTGCACAAGCACTCACTACACGGCAGCACGCCTTCGCGGACCGGTGTAGACGGAGCACGAGCTACCGTCACCAGCCCCTGCGCCAACCACCTCACAGGCGAGGGCAAGGCCGATGGAGACCAGGAGCAGTAGCAGCAGAGGGGCG